>DATJKV010000087.1:0-6148 GCA_035491155.1 Magnetospirillum sp.
GGCCGGCCTGGTGGCCGTGTGCGCCGGTTCCGACGTCATGCACCCCATCGGCGCCTTCATCACCGGCGGCATGGCCGGCGCCCTGTTCGTGTTCGCCTTCAACCTGTGCCAGAACAAGTGGCGCATCGACGACGTGCTGGGCGTCTGGGCCCTGCACGGCCTGTGCGGCTTCATGGGCGGCATCCTGTGCGGCGTGTTCGGCCAGGAAGCCCTTGGCGGCCTGGGCGGCGTCAGCCTGGGCGCCCAGGTGACCGGCACCGCCACCGGTGCGGCGCTGGCCCTGGTGGCCGGTCTGGCGGTCTATGGCGGCCTGAAGGCCACCGTGGGTATCCGCCTGTCGGATGAGGAAGAATTCATGGGCGCCGATCTCGCCCTGCACCACATCACCGCCTATCCCGAGGAGGTGACCACCATCCACGACGACGCCACCCCGCTGGCCATCCGCGCCTCGGTCGCCGCGCGCGCCAAGGGCTGATCCGCCTGTTTGCCGAAGGGCCCGCCGGTATTGCCGGCGGGCCCTTTTCGCTTACGCACAAGGGAGAGATGCGAAACCTATCCGAATGTGGTAGCGTCCCTATCCTATAGAAGCAGCACAAGCATTCAGGATTGCCGGCGTGACCTCCGCAACCACGCGCAGCCTATTGCGACCGACCACCAGCAAAGCGATGGCGATCCTTGGCAGCATCGCCATCGTGGTAATGGTCACCATGACCGCGTGGGAAATTTGGCGCCAACGCGTCACCACCACCGCCGCCGCCGAAGCCAATCTGGCCGCCCTGGCGCAATCCCTGGCACAGCAGACCGAGCGGGCGTTCGAATCGGTGGACATGGTGGTGGAGGCCACCGCCCTGTCGGTGGAGAATGCGGGCGGCATCGCCAAGGCGGGCAGCGAGGACATGCACAAGGTCCTGCGCGCCCGCATCTCCGGCATCCCGCAGATCGTCGCCCTTGCCATCCTCGGCCCCGACGGTCGCATCCTCAATTCGGCGAAGCTTTATCCACCGCCCGCCGACGACCGCAGCACCCGCGAATACTTCATCTGGCATCGCAACAATCCCTCGGGCGAGTTGCACATCTCGGCACCGTGGCCCTCGCTGGTCGACGGCTCGCCGGTCATTCCGGTGACGCGGCGCATTTCCGGCCCTGACGGCTCCTTCCAGGGGATCATCATGGCGGCGGTGAACCCCGAGTACTTCCAAACGTCGTTCAGCCGCGTGCTGCCCGTCGAGGGGGGCGCCAGCGCGCTGTTCCGCTCGGATGGCACCCTACTGGCGCGCACTCCGCCGGTGGACAAGATGAAGCTGGGCCAGAATTTCGGCCACCTGACCATCTTCCAGCCCGAGGCACCCAGCCACGGCCTGGGCTGGGGCCCCAGTCCCATGGACGGTGCCATCCGAATTCTCGGTTACCGGAAAATCGAGCGCTATCCGCTGGTGGTCAACGTGTCCCTGCGCCAGGACGTGCTGCTGGCCCCGTGGCGGGAAAACGCCATCCGCCTGGGGGTTGCAGCGGGCATCGCCACCCTTGGCCTGGGCATCATCGTGGTGACGATGGCGCGCCAGTCGCGGCGTGAAGAAGCCGGCGCCGTCGCCTTGCGCGAAAGCGAAAAGCGGCTGCGCTTTGCCCAATTCGCCCTGGACCATGCCGCCGACCTGGTGTTTTGGGTCGATGCCGGGGGCCGCATCCTTTACGCCAACGATGCCGCCGGCAACCGGCTGGGCTATGAGCCGGACGCACTGGTAGGCCAGCCCATCGGCACGGTGGCGCCGCAGATCTCCGACATCCTGTGGCCCAGGCTGCTGCGCCGGCTCAAGCAGCGCCGCCGGGTCCGCTTCGAAACGGTCAACCGCACCAGCGGCGGCACCGCATACCCGGCGGAGGTCTCGGCCAATTACGTGGAGTTCGCCGGCGGCGACTATGTCTGCGCCTTCGCCCGCGACATCAGCCAACGCAAGGCGGCCGAACAGGCCTTGGCCGACAAGACCGACAAACTGCAGGCCTCCAACGAGGAACTGGAGCAGTTTGCCTACGTGGCCTCGCACGACCTGCGCGAGCCGCTACGCATGGTCAACAGCTTCGTCACCATGCTGGACCGCCGTTATGGCGAGCAGTTGCCGGCCGAGGCACGCGAATTCATCGCCTTCGCCCAGGACGGCGCCGTGCGCATGGATCGGCTGATCCTGGACCTGCTGGAATATTCCCGCGTCGGCCGGCTGGAGCGCGCTATGGCGCCGCTGCCCCTGGGCCGCGTGGTCGAGCAGGCCCTGCTCGCGCTGGCGGTCGCCGCCCAGGAGGAAAAGGCCGAGATCAGCGTGGCGCCCGGTCTGCCCACGGTGGTGGGCAGCGACGCCGAGCTGTCGCGCCTGGTCCAGAACCTGGTCGGCAATGCCCTGAAGTACCACCACCCGGACCGGCCGCCCAAGGTCCGCGTCGGCTGGCGCCACGAGGGTGCCGAGGTGGCGTGCTGGGTGGCCGACAACGGCATCGGCATCGCCCCCCAGGATCACGAACGCGTCTTCCGCATCTTCCAGCGCCTGCACAGCCGCGAAAGCTACGAGGGCACCGGCATCGGCCTAGCCATCTGCAAGAAGATCGTCGACCGGCACGGCGGTCGCATCTGGATCGAATCGGAACCCGACCAGGGCGCCACCTTCTTCTTCACGCTCAAGGCGGCTTAGACCGTGATGCAGAAAAATCTGCATCACGTATTGCCCCTCGCCGGGCGCGGCCATCCGGCCGCTTGTGGGCGGAGCCCACCCGTTACTTCGTGCCGGGCCGCCCTTCGGGCGTCGTTTGCCCCTTTCGGGGCGGCACGGCCACTCGCTCAATGCTCGCAGGGGCGACGCGCCTCAGATTAAAGGCGCGCCGCTCTAAAGCCCCCTCACCAAGTCCACGATGGCCTCCAGCACCGCCTCGGGCTGGTCGCGGTGGGGGCTGTGGCCGCAGCGGGGCGGCATGACGGCGCGGACGGGGCCGGAAACGCCCTCGATGACCGCATCCACCTGCAGGCGCGTGGCGTATTCGTCGTCCTCGCCCTGGATGACGGTGACCGGCACGCTGATCTTGGGCAGCAGCGGGCGCAGTTCCATGGCTTTGAAGCCCGGGTCCAGCCAGGCGCGGTTCCAGCCCCAGAACGCGCAATCCACATTGGCGCCATGGTGGCGTTCCAGGCGGGGGCGCAGAGCGTCGGCGTAGGTTTCCTTGACCTGGGCAATGGCGGCGACGCAGACCTCCTCGACGAAGGTGTGCGGGGCCAGCGCCGCTACCGCCTTGACCCGGCGTCCCCCGTCGAGGGCGGCCTGCACCAGGGCGATGGAGGCGCCATCGGAATGCCCCACCAGGACCGCGGAGGAAATGCCGGCGGCGTCCAGAACCCGCGGCAATACCTCGCGGCCCTCCCGCTCCAGGTAGTCGAGCGGCCGCGGCACCTCGACCGGGGACGAGCCGCCGTAACCCTGGCGGGAATAGACGAAGGCCGGCAGCCCAGTGGCCGCCACCGCCCGGTCGGGGAAATCGCGCCATAACGACACCGACCCAAGCCCTTCGTGCAGGAACACCAGCACCGGGGCTTGGGCACGCTCGCCAATCCAGCGACATTCCAGCCGGACGGAATCGAGATCAAGGAAATCCATAAACCGTGCTTCAGGCAGTGGATGGGACGGGCAATCTACCCGTCCCCCTCCCGGCTGTCTCTAGAGCCGGATGGTCACAGGTCGAATCGCTTCGCGATCCGGCCTGTGAGCTGAATCCGTCTCTATTCACAAATTAGAGGGCGATTCAGACATTAGGGCGGCGCATGCCTGCGCCGACCTAATGTCATCGCGCTCTATCCCACCCGCAAGCGGAACCGCTGGATCTTCCCCGTCGCCGTCTTGGGCAAGGTGGTCACGAAGGTAATCCACCGGGGATATTTGTAAGGTGCCAGCCGCTCCTTGACGAAGGCCTTCAGCTCCGCCTCAAGCGCCGGGCCGGACCCGACGCCCGACGCCGGCACGATGTAGGCCTTTGGCTTGATCAGCCCGCCCTCGTCGGCTTGGGCGACCACAGCCGCCTCCTGCACGGCGGGATGGGCCAGCAAAGCGCTCTCCACCTCGAACGGCGACACCCAGATGCCACCGACCTTGAGCATGTCGTCGGCACGGCCGTGATAGAGGTACAAGCCGTCGGGCGTGACCGAGTACTTGTCGCCGGTGTGGGTCCACTCGCCCTTGAAGGTTTTCAGCGACTGCTCGCGGCGATTCCAATAGCCCTGGGCGGCAGAGGGCCCGTGTACCACCAATTCGCCGACTTCCCCAGGGGGCACGTCGCGCCCCGCCTCGTCGACGATGCGGACCTCATAACCCGGCACCGGCACCCCAGACGTGCCATAGCGCACCTTTCCCGGCCGGTTGGACAGAAAGATGTGCAGCAATTCGGTGGAGCCGAGGCCGTCGACAACCTCAACGCCGAAGCGGTCCTGCCAGCGCCGGCCGATCTCCTCGGGCAGCGCCTCGCCGGCTGAAATGGTCATCCGCAGGTTCAGCCGTACGCCGGCGTGCTTGGGCTCGGCCAGGATGGCTCCCAGCAGGGTGGGCACGCCGCAGAACACGGTAGGCTTGTGGGTCTGCAACACCCCCATGACGGCATCCGGCGTGGGCCGCTCGGGCAGCAGGATGGTCGTGGCCCCCACATGCAGCGGGAAGCTCATGCCGTTGCCGAGGCCGTAGGCAAAGAACAGCTTGGCCGCCGAATAGACGGTATCGGCCTCGGTCAGGCCGAGCACGCCGCGGCCGTACAGCTCGGCGGTGGCGACTAGGTGGCGGTGCAGGTGCATGGCGCCCTTGGGGGCGCCGGTGGAACCCGATGAATACAGCCAGAAGGCGATATCGTCGGCGGTGGTGGGCGCCGCTTCCAGATGGGCGGGGGCCTGGGCCATGAGCCGTTCGAGCGAGGCATGGGGACCAGGCTCGCCGCCTGATACCACCACCGCCCGCAGGAACGGCAGCCGACCCAGAACCGGCGCCACCTTCTCCAGAAGGCAGGCAGACACTACCAGGGCCCGAGCCCGGCTGTCGGCCAGGAGATGTTCGTAATCTTCGGTTGTCAGCAGGGTGTTGAAGGGGATGGGGACGATACCGGCCTTGATGGCGCCCCAGAACACGGATGGAAATTGGACGGTGTCGGGCAGCAGCAGGGCGACCCGCTGCTCCATGTCCAGACCCAGCGACAGCAGGGCCTGACCGGCCCGGTTCACCCTTTCCGCCAGATCGGCGTAGGTGTGGCCGCCGCCGGGGTCCACATAGGCGACCTTGCGCCCCCGGCCCTCTGCCACGTGGCGATCGATGAACCAGGTGGCAGCGTTGTAGCGGCGCGGCAGGTCGAGAGCAGGAAACGCTGCCGCCGGATGCAGTAGGGATACGGGCATGCGGATTCTCCTTCCGCATACTCGTATACATCCAAGCCTCTTTTATTACATACAACGTAATATAGAGACACCCACCGTCAGGTACCTGTTTTTTCGATAACACCCAAGTGATCCGGCCCGACTACGTTGCCGTATAACCTATGCAATAGTCCTTTTAGTATGCAAATTTCCTCTTCGCTCATTCCCGCCACGGCCATGTTTTCCCAGTCCAGCGCGCGCGGCACGATGGACTCGGTCTTGCGGCGGCCCTCTGGGGTCAGCGCGATCAGCACGGCGCGGGCATCCTGGCCTGAGCGGCGGCGGGTCACCAGGTTGCGGGCCTCCATGGCGGCGGCGATACGAGAAAGCGTCGACAGCTCGATGGCGGTCAGCCGGGCAAGATCGCCCAGACGTTGTTCGCCCTCGTCCAGGAGAGCCGCCATAACCCGCCACATGGGCAAGGAAACGCCGAACTGATCGAGTTCGCGTGAGACGTTGTTGGCCAGCGAAACGCCAGCACGGCTCAGCAAATAGGGAACATAATCCCCAAGCCGGAATTGCACGTTTATGGTCCTCCCTGACCGTCCTCTAATGGGACGTGTTCTTGAACCGACAATGATTTCCACTGCAAGACAGGTGTCAAGAATCTTTACGGTTAACCCGTCCGGGCTGATGGTTGATCGCCCAAGCCCGGCGGTGCATGCTGGCGGCCAATCCATCCGCGCAGGAGACCGCTTGATGTCCGTGCTGTTCGACATACCCCGT
>DATJKV010000088.1:0-4968 GCA_035491155.1 Magnetospirillum sp.
CTGTCCATCATCGACCACCTGTCCGCCCACGGCATCACCGTCACCCGCGAGGTGCTGGCGGGCGAGGACATCGGCATCATGGACCTGCTGCTGTCACGCGCCTTCGATCAGGGCGCCGACCTGCTGGTCATGGGCGCCCATGGCGGCTACCACCTGCCCTTCTTCAAGGGCGCCGGCACGCGCCATATCCTCAAGCACATGACGCTGCCGGTGCTGATGTCGCATTAGCCCCTGGCCTGCACCACCAGCGGCGAGGTGAAGGTCT
Source organism: Magnetospirillum sp. (assembly GCA_035491155.1). Taxonomy (GTDB): domain Bacteria; phylum Pseudomonadota; class Alphaproteobacteria; order Rhodospirillales; family Magnetospirillaceae; genus Magnetospirillum. Next base: position 266 of record DATJKV010000088.1, read on the forward strand.
GCACCACCTTGGCCTCGGCATCCAGGGTGTCGACGCGCACCCGCACGATGCCGAAGCCGGGACGCGAGCGCATGGCGCGGACCTCCAGAACCTCGGCGCGCACAGTCAGCACGTCGCCGGCACGGACGGGGCGCGCCCATTTCAGCTCCTCGACGCCGGCGCCGATGACGCCGTTCACCGGGCGAAACTCGCCGGTGATGAGCAGGCGCATGGTCACGCAGGCGGTGTGCCAGCCGCTGGCGGCAAGCCCCTGAAAGAAGCTGTCCTTGGCACCGTCCTCGTCCAGATGGAACATCTGGGGATCCCACTGGCCGGCAAATTCCTTGATGTTTTCGGGCGTTACCGCATAGGTGGCCGAGCCGAAGACCTGGCCTGGCTGGAAATCCTCAAGGTAAAGCACAGCGCTCATATCTCCTCCCGAGTACCCTTCGTTAGTTGGTCTGGATAAGCACACCACAGCGGGAGTACGCTCATCCAATGAATAATTCTAACCCAGGGGGACAAGTTTTCATGCGCGTGATGCTGATCGCCGCAGGCCTGCTGCTGCCTACCACCGCCTTGGCGCAGGGCTCGTTGATGGACATGGGCAAGGGCCTGCTGCAGCAACAGATTCAGCAGCAGATGCCCTCCACCCCGGGTTCTGGCAGCGGCGGCACCCACAGCGCCTCGCTGTCCTCCACCGACATCACCTCGGGGCTCAAGGATGCGTTGCGCCAGGGCGCCAACGCGGTAACCGACCGCCTGGGGCGCGCCGATGGCTTCAACGCCGACCCGAAGGTGCACATTCCCCTGCCCGACACCCTGCGCACTGTGCAAAGCGGCCTGAAACTGGCCGGCCTGTCCGGCGTCACCGATGAGTTGGAGGTGAAGCTGAATCGTGCCGCCGAGGCCGCCACACCCCAGGCGCGCCGCATTTTCACCGACGCGCTGGAACGCATGAGCGTGGACGACGCGCGCGGCATCCTGAACGGCCCCAGCGACAGCGCCACCCAGTACTTCAAACGCACCATGACGCCCGACCTGAAGACGGCGCTACGCCCCATCGTCGACCGCACCGTGGGCGAGGCCGGCGCGGTGCAGTCCTACGAGGCGCTGGCCAGCTCGGCCAAGGGAATGCCGCTGGTGGGCGATGGCCGCACCATGCTGACCGACCACGTTATGGATTACGCCCTGGCCGGCATCTTCCGCTACCTCGCCGACGAGGAGGCAGCCATCCGCAGCAACCCGGCCAAACGCACTACCGATCTGATGCGAAAGGTTTTCGCCAACTGATCACCGGCATCCGGCAACGGGGGAGGATCCGCGACCATGAGGAAACTATTCGTCATTCTGGGCGCCGTAGTTGTGCTGGGGATCGCCGCCCTGGTGATCCTCCCCAGTTTGGTGCCGGCCGAGAAAATCCGCCAAGAGGCGGTGGCCCAGGTCAAGGCCGCCACCGGACGCGACCTCTCCATCGACGGCAAGGTTTCGGTCTCGGTGTTCCCATCGCTATCGGTGCAGGTTGCCAACGTAGGCCTGTCCAATCCACCCGGCTTCCAAGCCAAGGACATGGTGCGCCTGGGCGCGCTGGACATGCGGCTGAAACTGCTGCCCATCCTGTCGGGCAAGGTCGAAGTGGACAGTTTCGTCCTGGTCGATCCGGTAATCGCCCTTGAGGTGGACCGCCAGGGTCGCGCCAATTGGGTGTTCGAGACGGCGAAGCCGGCTGAGAAAACCGAGGCCAAGCCCGAAGCCAAAAGCTCGGCCATGGGCGGGCTGTCCGACGTCAGCCTGGGCCAGGTGCGCATCGACAACGGCAAGCTGACCTATATGGACGCCAAGTCCGGCACCCGCGAGGAGATCGACGCCATCAATCTGGCGATCGGGTTGAAGAACCTCGACACGCCCCTGAAGGTCAAGGGCAGCCTCAAATACCGCGCCAAGCAGGTCGACCTGACCGCCGACGTGACCAAGCCCCGCGCCCTGCTGGACGGTTCCACCACCCCGGCGGAACTATCGATCACCACCGAATCAGTCAAGCTGGGCTTCAAGGGCGAAGCCACGGGGACCACCGTCAAAGGCGACCTCGACCTGTCGGTGCCCTCCGTCCGCAACCTGGCACTGTGGGCAACGGGCAAGCCGCTGGATGCCCCTGGCTCGGGCCTGGGGCCATTCTCGCTCAAGGGCAAGCTGGCCGCGGGCGGTACCAAGGTGGCGCTGACCCAGGCCGCCATTGCGCTGGACGCCATCAAGGCCAAAGGCGACGTCACCGTCGATACCGGCGGCGCCCGCCCCAGCCTGGTGGGCGAGCTGGATGTGGATGCTTTTGACATGAACCCCTATTTGCCGCCCGAGCAGCCGAAAAAGGCTGAGGCGGGCGGCAAGTCCGACTGGAGCGACGAGCCTATCGACGCCTCGGGCCTGAAGGCGGCCGATGTGAACTTCGCCCTCTCGGTGGGCTCCATGACCGTCAGGAAGATCCAGGTCGGCAAGAGCGCGCTGAAACTGGTGCTGAACAACGGCCGCCTCAATGCCGACCTGACCCAGCTTGAGCTGTACAAGGGCTCGGGCCACGGCAAATTGGGCCTGGACGGCAACCAGCCGGGAATCGGCCTGGACGCCGCCTTTGACCTCAAAGGCTTGGCCGCCGAGCCGTTCCTGAAGGACACCGCCGGCCTCGACCGGCTGGAGGGCACCGGCAACTTCGACATCCAGGTATCGGGCCACGGCAAGAGCGTGCGGGCGCTGGTGTCCAGCCTGGACGGCAAGGGCGCCGTGCATTTCGTGGACGGCGCCATCAAAGGCGTCAACCTGGACGACATGCTGCGCAACGTCAGCGGCGCCTTCACCGGTGGCGGCACGCAGAAGACCGATTTCGCCGAGTTGGGTGGAACCTTCACCATCACCAACGGCATCCTCACCAACAAGGATTTGGTCCTGAAATCGCCGCGGCTGCACGCCCAAGGCGCCGGCACGGTGGAACTGCCGCCGCGCACCGTGCACTACCGCATCGAACCCCCGACCCTGGGCGGTGTTGCCGTGCCGGTGATCGTCGAAGGCCCATGGGACAATGTGACCTTCCGGCCCGACCTCGAGGCCATGGTCAAGGAAAAGGCCACGGGTGCAGTCAAGGGCGCCATCGGCAAATTACCCGGCCTGCCGGGCGGTTCCAGCCAGGACAGCGGCCCCCCCGAGCCGGAAAAGAAATCCGGCCCGCTGCCCATCAATCCGGGCAAGCTGTTCGGCCGGTAAGCGGAAGGGGCGCCTGCGGGCGCCCCTTAATTCAGCCGGTCCAGCCGCACCCGCTGCCGGTCGTCGGTCAGCCGCCGGGCGCCGCCCAGCACAGCCGCCACCGCGCCCAGGCCGGTGCCGCCGGCGATCAGGAACAGCACCAGGATCTGGTACTTCACCGCCTCGACCGGCTCGACGCCGCCGAGGATCTGGCCGGTCATCATCCCCGGCAAACTGACCACCCCGGTCGCCCCCATGGTATTGATGATGGGCGTCAGCGCGGTGGACAGCGCTTGGCGCACCACCGGGGCCATGGCCTTGCGACGGTCGTCGCCCAACGCCAATCGAGCCTCGATGGCACTCTTACGCTGGCGCACGCTGGAGCTGAGCGTATTCATGCCCAGTGCAATGCCCGTCATGGTGTTGCCCAGCACCATGCCCAGCAGCGGGATGGCGTAGCGCGGGTCGTACCACGGGTCGGGGCGCAGCTGGGTCGTCAGCGCGAAGACGGTGACCACCCCGGCGGCGACCAGCATGCAGCCGGTCCCCAGGCCGTAGCCCCACCAGCCCGTCAGCCGGCGTTCCTGGCGGGCGGTGATCTCATGGCCGGCGAACAGCACCATCACCAGGGCGATGCCCAGCGTCAGCCAGGGCGACATGGTGGAGAACAGCCAGGTCAGTACCGTGCCCACCAGCAGCAGCTGCACCACCATGCGCACCGAGGCGATGGCGAGCTTGCGGGCAATGCCCAGGTTCAGCGTCACCGAGAGAAGCCCGTTGGCGACCACCAGCAGGGCGGCAAAGCCAAGGTCCATGAGGTCGAGGCGGATGTAGCTCACGCCCCCTCCTCCCGCACCCTGCCCTGCTCCACCACCAACCGGCGGGTGGCGACACGGGTGGCCTGGGCGGGGTCGTGGCTGACCCACAGCAGCGCCAGCCCTTCGGCGCGCCAATCGGCCAGCAGCGCCTCGACGGCGGCAGTCGTGGCGGCGTCCAGCGCCGAGGTGGGCTCGTCCAGCAACAGGACTTTCGGCTGACGCTCCAGCGCCCGCAGCAGGGCCATGCGCTGGCGCTCTCCGGTGGACAGGCGCGACACGGCGTCGCCGCCAAGCTCGTCGCGCAGCCCCAGCCGGCGCGCCAACGGCAGCATGGCCGGCCAGTGGAGGAAATGGTCGGAGGTGCGATCGGCCCACCAGCCCGGTTCGGCCGGCACATAGCCTACCTGCCGGCGCCAATGGGGGCCGCTCATGGTGTGACGCTCGGTGCCGAGCAGGCTGACGCGGCCCTGGGAAGGGTCCAGATCGGCGATGGCGCGCAGCAGAAGCGACTTCCCCGCTCCCGACGGCCCCTGCACCGCCACGCATTCCCCCTTGGCAAGGGAGAACGAGACGGAATGAAGACCGGAACGGGAAAGGTTGTCGACCACCAGCATCCCTAGACGCTAGCGCAGGCGACCTTCCGTGTCATCCGTCGCGCCGCGAAAATAAACGCAA
>DATJKV010000089.1:0-1633 GCA_035491155.1 Magnetospirillum sp.
CCTATCCCGACACGACAATCGAGGGTACCGTCACCGGCTTTTCGCCCGCCTCGGGCGCCAAGTTCAGCCTGCTGCCACCCGAGAACGCCACCGGCAACTTCACCAAGATCGTTCAGCGCGTGCCCGTGCGCATCCGCTTGAGCGAGGACAACGCCTTGAGCGGCCTACTGCGCCCCGGCCTGTCGGTGACCGCCCGCATCGACACCCGCACCGGCCGGCCCGAGCGCTTGAGCAGCCGATGAGCGCCATCGACCGCACCACCATCCCGCCCGACCTGCGCGTGGTCAGCGCGCGGGACTGGATCGGCTTCTATGCCATGGTGGTCGGCATGTTCATGGCGATCCTGGACATCCAAATCGTCGCCAGCTCGCTATCGCAAATCCAGGCAGGCATCTCGGCCTCGGCCGATGAGATCAGCTGGGTGCAGACCGCCTATCTGATCGCCGAGGTGGTGATGATCCCGCTGTCGGGCTGGCTGGCCCGAGTGGTGTCCACCCGCTGGCTGTTCTTCGCCAGCTGCGTCACCTTCACCGGCGCCAGCGCGCTCTGCGCCTTCGCCTGGAATATCGAGTCCATGATCGCGCTGCGCGCCATTCAGGGCTTCCTGGGCGGCGCCATGATCCCCACCGTGTTTGCCACCAGCTTCCTGATCTTCCCGCCGCGCATGCAGGCGGGCGTGTCGGTGTTGATCGGGCTGACCGCCACCATGGCGCCCACCCTGGGGCCGACCCTGGGCGGCTGGCTCACCGATCTGTGGAGCTGGCACTGGCTGTTCCTCATCAACGTGGTGCCGGGCATCGCGGTCTCGGCGGTGGTGCTGTTCTTCGTCGACGTGGACCGGCCGCGGCTGGATCTGCTCAAGGGCTTCGACCTGCGCGGCGTGGTGCTGATCGCTTTGTTCCTGGGTTCCATGCAGTACGCGTTGGAGGAAGGCCCGCGTAACGACTGGTTCGACGACATCCGCATCGTCACCTTCACCGCCCTCATGGTGGTGGCCGGCGTGGCGTTCGTCTGGCACGAGCTCAACTGCGAACACCCGGTGGTGGATCTGCGCGCCTTTGCCGACCGCAACTTCCTGGTCGGCTGCACCTTCAGCTTCATCATCGGCATCGGCCTGTACGGCTCGGTCTACGTTATCCCGCTCTACCTCGGGCGGGTGCGCGGCTATTCGTCGTTGGAGATCGGGCTGACCATGATGGTCACCGGCATGTTCCAGTTCCTGTCGGCGCCGCTGGCCGGCAACTTGGCCAAGAAGATGGACCTGCGCGCCTTGCTGGCCCTGGGACTGGGCCTGTTCGGCACCGGGCTGTGGCTGAACAGCCATCTTACCAGCGAGTGGGGCTATTGGGAGATGTTCCTGCCCCAGGCGGTGCGCGGCCTGTCGCTGATGTTCTGCATGGTGCCGGTCAACGCGGTGGCGCTGGGGCATCTGCCGCCGGCCAAGGTGCAGAACGCCTCGGGCTTGTACAACCTCATGCGCAACACCGGCGGCGCCGTCGGCCTGGCCACCATCACCACCGTCGTCAACCATCGCGTCGATTTGCACATGGCCCGGCTGGGCGAGCGCCTGACCATCGGCAACGGCGAGGCCATGACGCGCCTACAGAACATGGCGGCGCGGTTTTCCGACCTG
>DATJKV010000090.1:0-1842 GCA_035491155.1 Magnetospirillum sp.
CTGCTCGCCACCCTCGGCCTCTTCAGCGCGCTGCACGGTCGGCGGCGCGATGGAGACCACGGTGCCCTGAGCGGACATGTGGTACGGGGTCACGCCCTTCGGCAGCTTCAGTTCGCTGACGTGGACGGCGGCGCCGATGTCCATGCCGGTCAGATCGATGACGATCTCGGCCGGGATGACGTCGGGGGCGCAGGTCACCTCGACCTCATGCAGCTCGATGCTGACCACGCCGCCGCGCTTGACGCCCGGAGCCTTGTCGGCATTGGCCACGTGCACCGGCACCTTCACGTGCACGACGGCATCGGCGGCCACGCGCAGGAAGTCGATGTGCTGGGGCTGGTCGGTGACCGGGTGGAACTGGATGTCGCGAGCCAGGCAACGCTCCTTGGCGCCCTTGCCCAGGTCGATGTCGAACAGGCGGGTCTTGAAGCCCGGCTTGTTCAGCTCGGCCCAGATGACGCGGGGATCGAGAGCGATGGTCACCGGAGCCTGCTTGGCACCATAGATGACACCCGGAACCTTGCCTTCACGGCGAGTGGCTCGGGCGGCCCCCTTTCCGGCCCGATCGCGCTTCTCGGCGACGATGGCGCTGATCTCAGTCATAGTCATTCTCCATAACACGAAGAGGCGCGGCCTCCAGGGGTGCCGCGCCGAAGCGGCCGATGTACACCCTTAGGCCCCGCCGTTCAACGGGATTCTGACTCGCCATTGCGCCCCCCCGCGGTTTGGGAGTATGCGAGTGCCCATGACCGACATTGATCGCCTTTCCCGCCAGCTCGCCTTCAGCCTGGAGCTGGACAAGCTGAAGACCATTCTGCGCCAGACCTTGCTCGCCGATTCGTCGCGGCGCGAGAACGATGCCGAGCATTCCTGGCACGTGGCCATGATGGCCGTCCTGCTGGCCGAGTACGCGCCCGAGGGCGCCGACCCCTTAAGGGCGTCGCGCATGCTGCTGTTCCACGACGTGGTCGAGATCGACGCCGGCGACACCTTCATCCATGACGACAAGGGCAATGCCGACAAGGCCGAGCGGGAACAGGCAGCCGCCGACCGGTTGTACGGCCTGCTGCCGGCCGACCAGGCCGAGAGCTTGCGGGCGCTGTGGCAGGAATACGAAGACCGCGCCACCCCCACCGCCAAGTTCGCCGACGCGCTGGACCGCCTGCAGCCGATCATGAACAACGTCGCCACCCAGGGCGGCACCTGGAAGTCCAACCACGTGACCGCCGACAAGGTGCTGAAGCTGGTCGAGCGCATCCGCGCCGGCGCGCCCGCCTTGGGGACCTATGCCGAGAACCTGGTCCACGAGGCCGTGCGCAAGGGATACCTTCCATGCTGACCGTCGCCACCCATAGCGGCTCGTTCCACGCCGACGATTGCTTCGCCTACGCCATCCTGCGCGCCGCCACCAAGGGCGAGCTGACCTTGGCCCGCAGCCGCGACAAGGCCGATTGGGACCGGGCCGATGTGGTGTTCGACGTGGGCGGCGTGTTCGACCCCGCCAAACGCCGTTACGACCATCACATGCGCGACAAGCCCCTGCGCCCCAACGGCGAGTCCTACAGCTCGGCCGGCCTGGTGTGGCGCGACTTCGGCGTGGCGGCCTTGACCACCCTGCTGCCGGGTGTGGCCGAGGACGTGCTGGCGCGGGTGGCCGAGCGGCTGGACAGCGGATTGATCCGCGACGTGGACCTGATGGACAACGGCGAGATGCCTCCCACGGCGGGCCACTTCTCGGCGCTGTTGGAGGCCTTCAACCCGACCTTCACCGAGACCGAGCGCGACGAGAACGCCGCCTTCATGGAGGCTGCCGGACTGGCCGGGTCGGCGCTGGCCCGCGCG
>DATJKV010000091.1:0-2658 GCA_035491155.1 Magnetospirillum sp.
CGGCGTTTTACTGGGAACGGCGGGCGAGCCTTGCCGCCCGCTCCGCCGAAAGCTAAGGTCCCCGGCCAGACCCTCGCTTTAGGCCGAAAGACATGTGCGGATTCGCCGGCTTCCTCGATATTGGTTCCGATATCGCCGACCGGGCGCGGGTGGCGCAAGCCATGGCCGACACCCTGGTTCATCGCGGTCCCGACGACACGGGCGTGTGGAGCGACGACCAGGCCGGCATCGCCTTGGGTTTCCGCCGGCTGGCCATCCTCGACCTCAGTCCCCAGGGCCACCAGCCCATGGAATCCCGGGACGGCCGCTGGGTGGCGACCTTCAACGGCGAGATCTATAACCACGTGGAATTGCGCCACCGCCTGGCTCCGGTGGAATGGCGCGGCCATTCCGATACCGAAGTGATGCTGGAGGCGGTGTCGCGCTGGGGCGTCGAGCGGTCGCTGGCCGCCTTCGACGGCATGTTCGCCATCGCCCTGTGGGACCGGCTGGAGCGCACCCTGTATTTGGCCCGCGACCGCATCGGCGAGAAGCCGCTGTACTGGTCCATGTGCGGCGGCACCCTGGTGTTCGGTTCGGAGCTGAAGGCGTTGAAGCGCCACCCCGCCTTCGACCGCAGCCTGGACCGCGACGCGCTCGGCGCCTATCTCAAGCTGGGCTGGGTGCCGGCGCCGCACACCATCTACGCCCACGCCCGCAAACTGCCCGCCGGCAGCGTGATGCAGGTCAAGGGTGCCGACCATACCATCCGCCCCTACTGGTCGGCCAAGGATCGCGCCCGCGCCGTGGCTGGCAGCTTCACCGGCGGCCGCGCCGCCGCCGCCGAACGGCTGAACCAGCTGCTGCGCGCCTCGGTCGGCTTGCGCATGCAGGCCGACGTCCCGGTGGGCGTCTTCCTGTCGGGCGGCGTCGATTCGTCGCTGACCGCCGCCATCATGCAGGAGCTGTCCTCGACCCCGGTGCACACCTTCACCGTGGGCTTCGCCGAGGCCAGTTACGACGAGAGCCCCTATGCCCGCGCGGTGGCCGAGCACCTGGGCACCCGCCACACCGAGGTGCGGGTGGGCGACGACGAGGCGCTGGCGGTGGTGCCCCGGCTGCCCGCCATCTGGGATGAGCCCTTCGCCGACCCGGCGCAATTGCCCACCGTCCTGCTGGCCGAGGTGACCAAGCGCGAGGTGACGGTGGCGTTGTCGGGCGACGGTGCCGACGAGCTGTTCGCCGGCTACGGCATCTATCGCTCCATCCCCGCCGATTGGGAGCGCCTGCGCGCCACTCCCGGCTGGACCCGCCACCTTGCCCGCGCCATGGCCGCCATCCCCTCCGGCCCGCTCAACGGCGCGGCGGCGCTGGCTTCGGCGTTCGGCCGCAAGCGGCGCTCTTACCCCGGCTACCGCTTCCGCAAGGCGTTCGAGACCCTGCAGGCGAGGCCCATTCCCGAACTGCTTGGCCTGCACTATTCCCGTTGGCGCGGCATGCCGCCGCTGGTGCCCAGTGCGGCCCCGTGCGAGACCGTCTTCAATGACCCCGCGCGCCAGCCCGATTTGGCCGACCCGGCGCTCATGGTGATGGTGATGGATGCGCTGGGCTACCTGCCCGACGACCTCTGCGTGAAGACCGACCGTGCCACCATGGCGGCATCGTTGGAGGCGCGCCTGCCCTTCCTCGACCATGCGGTGGTGGAATTCGCCTGGAGCCTGCCCACCGCCATGAAGATCGAGGGCGATCGCGGCAAGGCTGTGCTGCGCGACGTGCTTTACAATTACGTTCCGCGCGAGCTGGTGGACCGCCCCAAGATGGGCTTCGAGGTGCCCATCGGCCGCTGGCTCAACGGCAAGCTGAGGGGGTGGGCCGACGACCTGCTGGCCGAGGACACCGTGAAGCGCCAGGGCCTGCTTGATGCGGCGGTGGTGTCGCGCTGCTGGCGGGACCACCGCTCGGGCGCAAAGAATTGGTCAACGGAATTGTGGCATATCCTCATGTTCCAAGCGTGGCTGGCCGCCGAAAACGCACCCTGAGGTTGCGTGATGTGGACCAATTTGCGCCTCTGAAGAATCACTTCGCTCTTGGCTACGGGCCTGCTACGGTACCTTGGCATATGAACTCTTCCGCTGACCTTCAGGCTCTTTGATGGACTCCCTCCAGCTTGCCGAACTGCTCTGTGCTCGCATCTGCCATGACCTGTCTGGTCCCGTCGGCGCGGCGGCGGCCGGAGCTGAGCTGCTGGAGGACATGGACGCCGCTCCCGACGCCGAGACGCTGGAGTTGGTGGCGGGCGCCGCCGCCGGTGCCGCCGCGCGCCTGAAGTTCTTCCGCGCCGCCTTGGGCCCCGCCGCCTCGTCGGCCCAGTCGGTCGGCATGCTGCGCGACCTCATCGACAATTACTTGGGCACTCAGGTCTCGGCAGCCTCGCCGGGCATTTCGTTCGCTTGGAGCGATGCACCGGCCAGCGTCAACGGCGCCACCGCCCGCCTGCTGCTCAATCTGGTTCTGTTGGCCAAGGACGCGCTGCCGCGCGGCGGCACCATTACCGCAAGCATCGGGGCCGCCGGTCCGCAGGTGGTGGCGCGCGGCGAACCCTCCTCGCTCAGCGACGAAGCGCGCCAGGTGCTGGTGGACAATTGTCCGCCGTCCGGTCCGCGCGGTGCCCAGGCCGAA
>DATJKV010000092.1:0-2064 GCA_035491155.1 Magnetospirillum sp.
TCAGGCCGATCAGCGCGGACCCAAGGATGCCAATTCCCGTCCAGGCCGCGTAAGCGGTGGATATGGGCAGGCTGCGCATGGCCAGCCCCAGCAGGACGATGCTGCCCAGCATGGCGGCCAGGGTGGCGGCGGCGACCCACGGCCGCGTCAGGCCTTCGCCGGCCTTGAGGCCGGCGGCCCAAGCGATTTCCAGCAAGCCGGCGATGATCAGGTAGAACCAAGCCATGGAAACGGGGCTCCCATCGAAATGGGGCCGTCCCCGTTGCGCCCGTGGCGTGGCGGGGTCGTCCCCGCCGGGCATGCCCTGCGCATGTGGCGCCGTTGCGGCATCGTGCAAGGGCGAAGGCCAAAGAAAAAGGCGCCTTGCGGCGCCTTTCCCTTAATCCTTGGCGGCGCGTTCCGCCTTCTTGCGCTCGTTCGGGTCGCGCAGGCGCTTGCGCAGGCGGATCGACTTGGGCGTCACCTCCACCAGCTCGTCGTCCTGGATGTAGGCGATGGCCTGTTCCAGGCTCATCTTGCGCGGGGTGGTCAGGCGCACCGCCTCGTCCTTGCCCGAGGCGCGGACGTTGGTGAGCTGCTTCCCCTTGAGCACGTTGACCTCAAGGTCGTTGCCGCGCGAATGCTCGCCGACGATCATGCCCTCGTAGACCTTGACGCCGCCGGTGATGAACAGCGGGCCGCGGTCTTCCAGGTTCCACAGGGCGTAGGTCACCGAATCGCCGCCGGCGTTGGAGATCAGCACGCCATTGCGGCGACCCTCGATGGCACCCTTGTAGGGGGCGTAGCCGTGGAACACGCGGTTCATCAGGCCGGTACCACGGGTATCGGTGAGGAACTCGCCGTGATAGCCGATCAGGCCGCGCGACGGCGCCAGGAAGGTGACGCGGACCTTACCCGCACCGGACGGACGCATGCCGGTCAGCTCGGCCTTGCGCAGGGTCATCTTCTCGACCACGGCGCCGGAGAATTCCTCATCCACGTCGATGAAGACCTCCTCGATGGGCTCCATGCGCTGACCGTTCTCGTCGGTCTGGAACAGCACGCGGGGACGCGACACCGACAGCTCGAAGCCTTCGCGGCGCATGGTCTCGATCAGCACGCCCAGCTGCAATTCGCCACGGCCAGCCACTTCGAAGGCGTCGCGGCTATCCTGCTCGGTGATGCGGATGGCGACGTTGGATTCGGCCTCACGCATCAGACGGGCGCCGATGACGCGGCTGGTGACCTTGTCGCCCTCGGTGCCGGCCAGCGGGCTGTCATTGACGGCGAAGATCATGGCCAGGGTCGGCGGATCGATCGGCTGGGCCTTCAGCGGCTCGGTCACCTCCGTCGCGCACAGGGTGTCGGCCACGGTCGGCTTGGTCATGCCCGAGATGCAGACGATGTCGCCCGCTTCGGCCTGCTCCACCGGCACGCGCTCAATACCACGGAACGCCAGGATCTTGGCGGCGCGGAAGTTCTCGATCAGGTTGCCCTCGCGGTCGAGGCCCTTGATCGCCTGGTTGGTCTTGACCACGCCGGTGTGGATGCGGCCCGTCAGGATGCGGCCCAGATAGGGGTCGGCTTCCAGCGTGGTGGCCAGCATGGAGAACGGCTTGTCGAGGTCGCGGGTCGGCGGCGGCACGTGGCGCACGATCAGGTCGAACAGCGCCGACAAATCCTTGCGCGGGCCTTCCAGCGAATCGTCGGCCCAGCCGTCACGGCCCACCGCGAACATGGTGGGGAAGTCCAGCTGCTCGTCATTGGCGTCCAGCGCGGCGAACAGGTCGAAGCACTCGTCGTGCACCTCGTGCGGACGGGCGTCGCCACGGTCCACCTTGTTGACCACCACGATGGGGCGCAGGCCCAGGCCCAGCGCCTTGCCGGTGACGAACTTGGTCTGCGGCATCGGGCCTTCGGCCGCGTCCACCAGCACCACCACGCCGTCCACCATGGACAGGATGCGCTCGACCTCGCCGCCGAAATCGGCGTGTCCGGGCGTGTCGACGATATTGATCCGGGTGCCGTGCCAGACGACCGACGTTGCCTTGGCCAGGATGGGGATGCCGCGCTCGCGCTCGAGTG
>DATJKV010000093.1:0-3323 GCA_035491155.1 Magnetospirillum sp.
GCATCATGGTCTGCACGGCGCGCTCGGGCTCGCCCTGCAGGATGTCGTTAACCAGCACGATGGGCGAGCGCAGGTTGTTCAGCATGTCGCGCACGCGCTGGCGGCCAAAGGCCGGCACGTTGTTGCGATAGGCCTGGGCGACCGGCTTGATCAGCGCCTTGTCCACGGCGTCGTTGAAATCGAAGATGGCGCGGTTCATGGGTTCGAGCGGGTCGTTGGTCTGCTCGAACTCGGCCACCGCTTCCGGGTCGTCGGCAGGCGGCGGAGTGGCGCAGCCGGTGACCAGGGCCAGGGCGAACAGGGAGGCGGTAAGCCGCGCGGCGAGGGAACGAGAATTGAAGGTCGTCATTCGCTAGTCTTGCCACCCTGTTGCATCTGAGACCACGCGTGTTCGCGCCGTCGAGGAGGAAGTCCCTTTCAGGGGTCCTCGGCCACATTTCGAGGTACCATACTCGCCGTGCAAACACCAGTAGGCAGAAACTGCCTTCATCCTCTGGTTCTAAAATGTGGCCTGCGGGCAACACCATTGGCCTGCTGGCCTGCGCACGAGCGTCTTGGGGCTTCATATCCGCATAAAGATATGTTTATATGTTTTTGAATTCGAGCGGAGGTGAGCCAGGTGGAGGCGGTGCTGACGGGCTTGCGGGCGGCGGCGGAGCCGACACGGCTGCGCCTGCTGTCGCTCCTGGCCCAGGGCGATCTGACGGTGTCCGAGCTGACCCACATCCTGGGTCAGAGCCAGCCGCGCGTGTCGCGACACCTGAAGCTGATGTGCGAGGCGGGCCTGCTGGATCGTTTCCCCGAGGGCGCCTGGGTGTTCTACCGTGTGGCCGCCAAGGGGGTGGGTGCCGAAATGGCCCGCGCCCTGCTGCCGCTGCTCCCCGCCGGAGACCCCCAGGTGGCGCTGGACCTGCAGCGGTTGGAGGGCGTGCGCGCCGCCCGCGCCGCCAGGGCGCAGGACTACTTCACCGCTAATGCCGAACGCTGGGACGAGATGCGCTCGCTCCACGTGGACGACCGCGAAGTGGAAAAGGCGCTGCTTGCCGCCGTGGCCGGGCGCACCATCCACGATCTGGTGGACATGGGCACCGGCACTGGCCGGGTGATGGAGGTGCTGGCTCCTTACATCGAGCGCGGCATCGGCGTCGATTTGTCGCGCGAGATGCTGGCGGTGGCCCGCGCCAACCTGGAACGCGCATCCTTGCGCCATTGCATGGTGCGCCAGGGCGACATTACCCAGTTGCCGCTGCCGGCGGCTTCCGCCGATGCGGTAACCATCCACCAGGTGCTGCACTATGCCGCCGATCCGGCCGCCGTGGTGGCCGAGGCCGCCCGCGTGCTTCGCCCCGGCGGCCTGCTGATGATCGTGGACTTCGCCCCCCACCAGCTGGAGGCGCTGCGTGACGAGCATGCCCACCGCCGCCTGGGCTTCGCCGATGCCGAGGTTGCCGGCTGGCTGCGTGCCGCCGGCCTGGAGCCCGGCCCCATTACCCGCCTGCCCGGCCGCCAGTTGACCGTGGTGCTGTGGACCGCCATCCGCACCCCGCAAGTTTCCAAGACGATGCCTGAAAAGATGACCTCCACAGGAGCGCAAGCGTGAGCCCCGTCCTTCCCATCGCCGTTGCCGCGACCCGACCCGTCAACGTCTCGTTCGAGTTCTTCCCGCCCAAGACCGACAAGATGCAGGAGACGCTGTGGGAGTGCATCAAGCGGCTGGAGCCGCTGGCGCCCAGCTTCGTCTCGGTGACCTACGGCGCCGGCGGTTCCACCCGCGAGCGCACCCACGACACCGTGGTCCGCATCGCCCGCGAAACCTCGCTGAAGCCGGCCGCCCACCTGACCTGTGTCGGCCATCAGAAGGGCGAGGTGGACGACATCGCCCGGCGCTATTGGGACGAAGGCATCCGCCACATCGTGGCGCTGCGCGGCGACGCCCCCGAGGGAACCGGCAAGTATGTCCCCACGCCCGGCGGCTATGCCTATGCAGCCGATCTGGTCGAGGGCCTGAAGCGCATCGCCGATTTTGAAATTTCGGTGGCCGCATACCCCGAGATGCATCCCGACGCCCCCAGCGCCCAATTCGATCTGGACAATTTGAAGCGCAAGGTGGATGCCGGCGCCACCCGCGCCATCAGCCAATACTTCTTCGACGTGGACGTCTATCGCCGTTTCGTGGACAAGGCCCGCGCCGCCGGCATAGTCGTGCCCATCGTGCCAGGCATCCTGCCGGTGACCAACTTCGCCCAGGTGCAGAAGTTCAGCGCCGCCTGCGGTGCCTCGGTGCCGGCCTGGATGGCCGCGCTGTTCGAGGGGCTGGACGACGACCCGGAAACCCGCAAGCTGGTTGCCGCCACCGTGGCCGCCGAACAGTGCCGGGTCCTGGCCGCCGACGGTGTCACCGATTTCCATTTCTATACGCTCAACCGCGCCGACCTGGCCTACGCCATCTCCCATATCCTGGGCGTGCGGCCGACGAAGGCGTGATCTAACCGACCAAGACTTTCCAGCCCAAGGGCAAAGGCAGTAACGATGACCAACATTCTCGACCATCTCCGCGACCGCGTTCTTCTCTGTGACGGCGGCACCGGCGCCTTGGTGCAGGCCATGAATCTGTCGGTGGAAAAGGATTTCCTGGGGCTGGAGAACTGTACCGAGATCCTGGTCAAGTCGCGTCCCGACGTGATCCGCGGCATCCACGCCCGCTATTTCGAGGCCGGTGCCGACATGGTCGAAGCCGACACCTTCGGCGCGTCCCCGGTGACCTTGGCCGAGTTCGGCATCGCCGACCAGGCGTTCGAGCTGAACCAGCGGGCCATGGAAGTGGCCTGGGAAGCCGCCGAGCAGTTCAAGGGCGACGGCCGCACCCGCTTCGTGCTGGGCGCCATCGGCCCGGGCACCAAGCTGCCGTCCTTGGGTCATATCGGCTATGACGAGTTGGAGGCGGCCTACGTCATTCAGGCCTCGGGCCAGATCGCCGGCGGCGTCTCGGCTTTCCTGGTCGAGACCTGCCAGGACCCGCTGCAGATCAAGGCCGCCGTCAACGGCTGCAAGATCGCCTGCGCCCAGGCCGGTAAGGACATTCCCATCCTGGTGCAGGTCACGGTGGAAACCACCGGCACCATGCTGGTGGGCGCCGACATTGCCGCCGCTGCCACCGTGGTGAACGCGCTGGACGTGCCTTCGCTCGGCCTCAACTGCGCCACCGGCCCGCAGGAGATGGGCGACCATCTGCGCTGGCTGGCCGACAACTGGGACGGCTTCGTCTCGGTGCAGCCCAATGCCGGCCTGCCCGAACTGGTGGAGGGCCAAACCCGCTATCCGCT
>DATJKV010000094.1:0-9982 GCA_035491155.1 Magnetospirillum sp.
CAGGCGCCGTCAAGAAACTAACCTTTGTGGCCTGGCGCCCTGCCGCGCACTAACGGTAGGCTAACCACAGCTCTCCTGGCGGTGCAAGGCATTATCCGCCAGGTACTTCGCTTTTGTTGTGGATAAATGGCCGATTCGTGCTCCACCGATGGCTTATGCCATCAGTGAGGGGGATAATTGTTACGAAGACTTTTCAGTGTCCGACAATTTCGCCAGCTTGGCTTCCAGCGCGGCCACCCGCTCGGCCAATTCCTCCTGCTCGGTGCGGGCCTTGATGGCCAGGGCGCGCACCGCCTCGAACTCGTCGCGCGGCACCATGTCGGCGCCGGCCATGAAGCGCTCGAACTGCTGGCGCACCAGCGCCTCCACCTCGGCCTTCAGCCCCGACAGCGCCCCCAGCGCACCCCCGGCCATGCGGGCGAGATCGTCGAAGAAGGGGTTCTGGGTCTGCATGGCGAACGCTCTTTGGTTTGAGAAGGCGGCGATATTATGGGGTGGAGTTGCGGAAATGCAAGGAAGCGCACGGCTTGCCCCCATGCCCGCCCCGGCCTATAAAGCCCGCAAGGCTTTCAAGCAGGAGCATCGGCCGCCATGATCGTCGTCACCGGGGGTGCCGGTTTCATCGGGTCCAATATCCTGGCTGCGCTGGAAGAGCGCGGCGCGGGCAAGCTGGTGGTGTGCGACCGCCTGCGCGCCAACGACAAGTGGAGGAACATCGCCAAGCGCGAGCTGGCCGATATCGTCCATCCCGAGCAGCTGTTCGATTTCCTGGAAGCCAACCGCAAAAGCATCGAGGTGATCTTCCACATGGGCGCCATCTCGGCCACCACCGAGACCGACGCCGACAAGATCGCCGCCAACAATTTCTCGCTGAGCCTGGCGCTGTGGAAATGGTGCGCCATGTCCAACGTGCGCTTCATCTACGCCTCCAGCGCCGCCACCTACGGCGACGGCGGCGCCGGCTTCGACGACGACTGGTCCATCGAGCATCTGGCCAAGCTGCATCCGATGAACGCCTATGGCTGGTCCAAGCACCTGTTCGACCGCCGGGTGTCGCGCAAGATCGTCCAGGGCTCGCGCCGGCCGCCCCAGTTCGCCGGCTTGAAGTTCTTCAACGTTTACGGCCCCAACGAGTACCACAAGGGCGGCCAGCAGAGCGTGGTGGCCCAGGTCTACCCGCACGCCAAGGAAGACGCCGCCTACCAGTTGTTCCGCTCGCACAATCCGAAATACAAGGATGGCGGCCAGATGCGCGACTTCATCTGGGTCGGCGACGTGGTCAACGTGATGATGTGGCTGCTGGACAACCCCCAGGTCAGCGGCATCTTCAACGTGGGCACCGGCAAAGCGCGCACCTTCCTGGACCTGGCCTCGGCGGTCTACAAGGCGCTGGGCAAGGAGCCCAAGATCAAGTTCCAGGACACCCCCATCGCCATCCGCGACAAGTACCAGTACTTCACCGAGGCGAACATGGGCCGCCTGCGCGCGGCGGGCTATGACAAGCCGTTCACCTCGCTGGAAGACGGCATCACCCAATACGTGCAGCATTTCCTCGACCAGCCGGATCGGTATCGCTGATGCTCGCCGTCGCCTACCCCCACATCAATCCCATCGCCATCGAGCTGGGGCCCTTCGCCATCCGCTGGTACGCCATCGCCTACATTGCCGGGCTGATGCTGGGCTGGCGCTACGTCAAATGGCTGGTGTCGAAGCCGCCCCACGCCATGCGCGAGACGGACGTGGACGATTTCCTGGTGTGGGCGACGCTGGGCGTCGTGCTCGGCGGGCGGCTCGGCTACGTGCTGTTCTATAAACCGGTCTACTATTTCAGTAACCCGGCCGAAATCTTCCAGCTGTGGCATGGCGGCATGGCCTTCCACGGCGGCGCGCTCGGCGTCATCGTCGCCATCATCCTGTTCGCCCGGCGCCGGGGCCTGAACCTGTTCGCCATCGGTGACGTGGTGTGCTGCGCCGTTCCCATCGGCCTGTTCTTCGGCCGCATCGCCAACTTTATCAATGGCGAGTTGTTCGGCCGCGTCGCCCCCGACGTGCCGTGGGCCATGATCTTTCCCGGCGGCGGCCCCGACCCACGCCATCCCAGCCAGCTCTATCAGGCCGGTCTTGAAGGGCTGGTGCTGTTCACAGTGCTGTTCCTGCTGTGGCGCAAGCGCGACATCCGCGAGCATCGCGGCACGCTCGCCGGGGTGTTCCTGATGGGGTATGGCATCGCGCGCATCATCGGTGAATTCTTCCGTCAGCCCGATGCCCATCTGGGCTTCCTGATCGGCGGCGCCACCATGGGCCAGCTGCTGTCCATTCCGCTGGTGCTGGTCGGTCTGGCCGTCATCTGGTGGGCGCACAAGTACGGGCGGCGGCCGTAAGTCTTTAAGGGGCTTCCCATGGGCAAGCTGACCGACATCCTGGTGGAGCGCATCCGGGCCGGCGGCCCCATCACCGTGGCCGATTACATGGCCGAGGCGCTGGGCCATCCCGAATACGGCTACTACACCACGCGTGAGCCGTTCGGGGTGCAGGGCGACTTCACCACCGCGCCCGAGATCAGCCAGATGTTCGGCGAACTGATCGGCCTGTGGGCGGCGGTGGCCTGGCAGGGGCTGGGTTGTCCCGACAGGCTGGTACTGGCCGAGCTAGGGCCGGGGCGGGGCACCCTGATGGCCGATCTGCTGCGCGCCGCCGGCACCGTGCCGCCGTTCCTGAAGGCGCTGGACGTCTGGCTGGTCGAGACCAGCCCTCGTTTGCAGGCGCGCCAGCGCCAGACCCTAGCGGGCCGCGACGTGAACTGGTGCGAGCGGTTCGAGGACCTGCCCGCCGACGGCCCCATTATCGTCATCGCCAACGAATTGTTCGACGCCTTGCCCATCCGCCAGTTCGAGAAGATCGCCGGCGCCTGGCGCGAGCGCATGGTGGGGGTGGATGAAGCCGATGCGCTGGTCTTCGTCCCCGGCCCCGAATCCATCCCGGACCTGCCGGCCGAGGTGCTGGACGCCGCCGACGGCTCCATCGCCGAACTGTGCCCGCAAGGCCGTGCGCTGGCCACCGCCATCGGCCGGCGCATTTCCATGCAGCCGGGCCTGGCGCTCCTCATCGATTACGGCCACGCCTTGTCCGGGGTGGGCGACACCATCCAGGCGGTAAGGCGCCACCGGTTCCATCCCGTGCTGGACGACCCTGGCGCCGCCGATCTGACCGCCCATGTGGATTTCGAAGCGCTCGCCGTGGCGGCGGTGCCGGCACGGGCGTGGGGGCCGCTGACCCAGGGTGATTTCCTTACCCGGCTGGGCATCCAGTCGCGCGCCACCATGCTGGCCCAGAACGCCGGCCCCAAGGTGGCAGCCGACATCGCCGGCCAGATGCGGCGCTTGATCGAGCCCCAGGAAATGGGCACCCTGTTTAAGGTTCTGGCGCTGGCCCACCCTGCCTTGGCCGCCCCGCCCGGCTTCGCTTCCTGAAGGCTCTCCATGATCACGCTGTCCGCGCTGAACGAGGTCAACCGCATCCGCCATGCCTTCTTCACCCGCGAGGGTGGCGTGTCGGAGGGCATCTACGCCTCGCTGAACTGCGGACCGGGGTCCAATGACGATCCGGCGCGGGTGGCCGAGAACCGTGCTCGCGCCATGGCCATGGTCGACCTGCCGCCCGAGGCGCTGATCACCGTCTATCAGCAGCACACGCCCGACGTGGTGGTGGTGGACGGCCCCTGGCCCAACGGCGAACGGCCGGTGGCCGACGCCATGGTCACCGCCACGCCCGGCCTTGCCCTGGGCATCCTCACCGCCGACTGCGCGCCGGTGCTGTTCGCCGACCGGCGCGGCGGCGTGGTCGCCGCCGCCCATGCCGGCTGGAAGGGCGCCGTGGGTGGCGTGCTGGAGAACACGCTCGACAAGATGGTCGAACTGGGCGCGAAGAAGAAGAACATCGTCGCTGCCATCGGCCCCTGTATCGGCCAGCGCTCGTACGAGGTGGGGCCCGAGTTCCCGGCCCCCTTCCTGGCCGAGGAACCTGCGAACCGCGACTTCTTCGCCCCCAGCGCGCGCCAGGGCCATTTCCTGTTCGACCTGCCCGGCTACGTTTCGCGCAGGCTGTCGCTTCTGGGCGTCGTCGAGGTGACCCGGGTGCCGGCCGACACCTGCCGGGACGAGGCGCGCTTCTTCAGCTACCGCCGTACCACCTTGCGCAAGGAACCCGATTACGGCCGCCAACTGTCCATGATCATGTTGGAACGCTAAAGGACGCGCCGATGCCGTATCTGTGGATGCTGCTTGCCTTTGCCGCCATCGGCACGCTGGTGACCTGCGTCGCCATGATGGGGGCGGGCACGTGAGACGCGCCTTCGGGCTCCTGCTGGTGGCCGGCAGCCTTGGCGCCTGTGGCGACATCCCGCAGCCGTTCCGCCACGAGGACAATGTGCCCGCCCTGGCGCGCCCGAAGATGACCCGCGGCGTCACCGTGCGCCCGCCGGCAGACG
Source organism: Magnetospirillum sp. (assembly GCA_035491155.1). Classification (GTDB taxonomy): domain Bacteria; phylum Pseudomonadota; class Alphaproteobacteria; order Rhodospirillales; family Magnetospirillaceae; genus Magnetospirillum. The sequence continues at coordinate 4,487 of DATJKV010000094.1, forward strand.
ACGAATCGGGCCGGACGCTGGCGCTGGCGATGGTGCAGGCGCTGGAGGAGCAGGAGATCCCCGCCACCCTGCAGGAAGGTCCCGCCTTCGGCCACGTTATCGACGGCGAACTGGCCGAGCGGGGCGGCGACGTGCTGGTGCGCTGGCACCTCAAGACGCCCGACGGCCGCGAGTTGGCGACCCAGGTGCAGTCGGTGCCCAAGCTGGTGCTGGCCAAGGCCGAGCCCAAGCAGATGCAGCGCATGGCCGTCGGCCCGGCGGTGGCCTTCGCCAATCCGCTGGCCGATCCCGACGCCCGGCCCAGTCAGGCTCCTGCCCGGGACCTGCGCACCGCCGTGTCGCTGGTGCCGCTCAAGGGGCTGCCCGGCGATGGCGACAAGACGCTGGTCGAAGCGCTGCGCCGCGCCCTCCAACGGGGAGGGCTGATGGTCAAGGACGACGCCGATTATGTGATCGAAGGCAAGGTGACGGTGGCACCGGGACTGCCCGGCGAGGACACCGTGACCGTCGCCTGGATCGTCAAGCGCGCCAAGTCCGGCGAGGAATTGGGCAACATCGGGCAAAGCGGCGGCGTTCCGCATGGGCGGCTGGCCCAGCCATGGGGAACGTTGGCGCGTGACATCGCCGAAGGTGGTGCCTCGGGCGTGGTGCAGGTAGTCCTTGCGGATAGCAAGGTGCGCCCGAAGGGACCCTAATACAGTTTACATAAATGTGGCCTGCTGATATACGAGGGCCGGTTCGAGAAAGCGAAAAAATCAAGGCGCGAAAACGGTCAACTACCAATGGGTATACGGGCTGAACCGCGCCTTTCTTGGGTCAACGCCGGGAAACCGGATCATCGTCTCGAATCTCGCGCGCACGGGTAGCAGATCATGAAAATCCTCGCCTGCAACAGCAATCGTCCGCTCGCGGAAGCGATTGCCGAATACCTCAACATCGGCATTACCAAGGGCTCGATCCGCCGGTTCTCCGACATGGAGGTGTTCGTGGAAATCCACGAAAACGTCCGCGGCGAGGACGTCTTCGTCATCCAGTCCACCTGCTATCCCACCAACGACCACCTGATGGAGCTGCTGATCTCGCTGGACGCGTTGAAGCGCGGCTCCGCCCGGCGCGTCACCGCGGTGATCCCGTATTTCGGCTATGCCCGCCAGGACCGCAAGTCCGGTCCCCGCACCCCCATCTCGGCCAAGCTGGTGGCGAACCTGATCACCACCGCCGGCGCCGACCGCGTGGTGACGCTGGACCTGCACTCGGGCCAGATCCAGGGCTTCTTCGACATCCCGTTGGACAACCTGTATGCCGCGCCGGTGTTCACCAACGACATCCGCGCTCGCTACGACAACGTGATGATCGTGTCGCCCGACGTGGGCGGTGTGGTGCGCGCCCGCGCCATCGCCAGCCGCATCGATGCCGACCTGGCCATCATCGACAAGCGCCGCGAGCGTGCCGGCGTGTCGGAAGTCATGAACATCATCGGTGACGTCAAGGGCCGCCGCTGCATCATGGTCGACGACATCGTCGATTCGGCCGGCACCCTGTGCAATGCCGCGGAAGCGCTGATGAAGGCCGGCGCCGTGTCGGTTTCCGCCTACGTCACCCACGGTGTGCTGTCGGGCGGCGCGGTGGCCCGCGTCACCTCCAGCCCGCTGGAGGAACTGGTGATCACCGATTCCATCCCCGCCACCGAGGCGGTGAAGATGGCCCACAACATCCGCCAGATCACCATCGCCCCGCTGATGGCCGAATCCATCCAGCGCATCTCGGAAGAGCGCTCGGTGTCGAGCCTGTTCGACTGAGACGACGGTTTCGGAAAAAGCCCCCTCCGCTCTGCGGCAGGGGGCTTTTATTTTGCCTACAGATACACCTCGCTCACGTCGATGGTGCTGGTGCGGCCGATGTCGTCGAAATGGCTGGCCAGCCAGGCGGTGGCGGCGTCGCGGCCGGAGCGGAACAACAGATCCAGGAAGTCCGGCTCGGCGTTGAACTTGGAACTGGCGTGCAGGCCGGTCATCAGCATCTCGTCCTGGATCATGTGGATGTGGGTCTTCCTCACGCCGGCCAGCCGGTCGATCCAGCCGCGGTCGTGCAAGCTGGTGATAAAGGCCAAAGCGTGCATCTCGCGCATGACCGACGAGTTGAAGCTGATCTCGTTGATGCGGTGCAGGATGGCGTCGGGGGCGACCGGCACATCGCGGTTGCCCAGCGGGGTCACCTGGACGATGACCACCTCGCTGGAGCGGCAGTGGCGCATCAGCGGATAGATGGCCGGATTGGCGACATAGCCGCCGTCCCAAAAATGCTCGCCACCGATCTCCACCGCGCGGAACAGGTGGGGCAGGCAGGTCGAGGCCAGGATCACGTCCTCGCTCATCTCCTCGGGGCCGAAGATGCGCACCTTGCCGGTGCGCACGTTGGTGGCCGAGACGAACATCGAGATGGGCGGCGATTCGCGCAGCCGGTTGAAGTCGATGAGCGAGCGCAAGGTGGCGCGCAGCGGATTGATCTCGAGCGGATTGAGGTGATAGGGCGAGAACAGCCGCAGCACCGCCTCGCCCATTTGGTAGACCGGCGAGTATTGCAGTCCCCAGCCGGGCATCAGCCGGTCGAGCGGGGTGGGCTGCAGGGGGCTGACCCGCGACAGGTCGGCCATGTGCCACCAGAAGCGCTGGAGCAGCGCCCGTGCTCCCTCGCGCCCGCCCTCGTCCATGCCGCACACCAGCAGCGCCCCGTTGATGGCGCCGGCCGAGGTGGCGCTGACGGCCTCGATCTCCAGCCGCTCGTCCTCCAGCAGGCGGTCGAGCACCCCCCAGGTGAAGGCCCCGTGCGTTCCGCCACCTTGCAGCGCCAATGTGATGGTCTTGGTTGCCATCTTTCTTCCCGGACCCCGTTCATATTGCAGTGCGGTATTGCTCCTCCCAACTAGGCCAGCGGCCGGTTGGCGGCAATCGGGCTTCAGCGCGGGGCGGTTTCGACCATTGGGGGATTGACGCTGGCGAAACGGAGCAGGCGCCCTAATATAGAGGGGCCATGGCTACCATCCCCGTCCTCGATTTCATCGAACGCCCCGAGTTGCCCACCGGGCCCGCCGATTTCCAGTTGGTGTCCGACTACCAGCCTTCGGGCGATCAGCCGGCCGCCATCGCCGAGTTGACCGAAGGCGTGGTGAAAGGCGAGCGCGACCATGTGCTGCTGGGCGTCACCGGCTCGGGCAAGACCTTCACCATGGCCCACGTCATCGCCAACACCGCCAAGCCGACGGTGGTGCTGGCGCCCAACAAGACGTTGGCGGCGCAGCTTTATGCCGAGATGAAGAGCTTCTTCCCCAACAACGCGGTGGAGTACTTCGTCTCGTACTACGACTATTACCAGCCGGAAGCCTATATCCCGCGCACCGACACCTATATCGAGAAGGATTCCGCCATCAACGAGCAGATCGACCGCATGCGCCATGCGGCGACGCGGGCGTTGCTGGAGCGGCGCGACGTCATCATCGTCGCCTCGGTGTCGTGCATCTATGGCATCGGTTCGGTGGAGTCATACGCCCGCATGACCATCCCGCTGAAGGTGGGCGAGGCTTACGACCAGCGCGAGCTGCTGAAAAGGCTGGTGGAGCTGCAATACACCCGCAACGACGCCGCCTTCGAGCGCGGCACCTTCCGGGTGCGCGGCGACTGCCTGGAGATATTCCCGGTCCACTACGAGGACCGCGCCTGGAAGCTGTCTTTCTTCGGTGACGAACTGGAGAGCATCAGCGAATTCGATCCGCTGACCGGCGAGAAGACGGTCAGCCTGACCGAGGTGGTGGTCTATCCCTCCAGCCACTACGTGACGCCCCGGCCCACCATCACCCAGGCCATCAAGGGCATCAAGGAAGAGATGAAGCAGACGCTGGAGCGCTTCCAGCAGGAAGGAAAGCTGCTGGAAGCCCAGCGCATCGAGCAGCGCACCACCTTCGACCTGGAGATGCTGGAGACCACCGGCCACTGCAAGAGCATCGAGAACTACTCGCGCTACCTCACCGGCCGCAAGCCGGGCGACCCGCCGCCCACCCTGTTCGAGTACCTGCCGCCCGACGCGCTCTGCATCGTCGATGAAAGCCACGTCACCGTGCCGCAGATCGGCGGCATGTTCCGGGGCGACTGGAACCGCAAGTCGACACTGGCGGAGTTCGGCTTCCGCCTGCCGTCCTGCGTCGACAACCGCCCGCTCAAGTTCGAGGAATGGGAGGCGATGCGGCCGCAGACGGTGTTCGTCTCGGCCACCCCCGGTCCGTGGGAGCTGGAGCGCACCGGCGGCGTCTTCACCGAACAGGTCATCCGCCCCACCGGCCTGGTGGACCCGGTGTGCATCGTGCGGCCGGTCGAGCATCAGGTGGACGATTTGCTGCACGAGGTGCGCGAGGTGTCGCGCAAGGGTTTCCGCACCCTGGTCACCGTGCTGACCAAGCGCATGGCCGAGGACCTGACCGAGTACCTGCACGACCACGGGGTACGGGTGCGCTACCTGCATTCCGACATCGAGACGCTGGAGCGCATCGAGATCATCCGCGACCTGCGCCTGGGCGCCTTCGACGTACTGGTGGGCATCAACCTGTTGCGCGAGGGCCTGGACATCCCCGAGTGCGCCCTGGTGGCCATCCTGGACGCCGACAAGGAAGGCTTCCTGCGCTCGAAGACCTCGCTGATCCAGACCATCGGCCGCGCCGCGCGAAACATCGAAGGCCGCGTGCTGCTGTACGCCGACAAGATGACCGACAGCCTGGATTACGCCATCGGCGAAACCAACCGCCGCCGCGAGAAGCAGCAGGCCTACAACGCTGCCCACGGCATCACGCCGGCAAGCGTGAAGAAGGGCATCTCGGACGTGCTGGAAAGCGTCTACGAGCAGGACTACGTCACCGTGGGCACCGGCGCCTCGGGGCTAGAGCACGGCGTCGGCCACAACCTGGCCACCGTGAAGGCCGACATCGAGAAGCGCATGAAGGCCGCCGCCGCCGACCTGGAATTCGAGGAGGCTGCCCGCCTGCGCGACGAGTTGCGCCGGCTGGAGGCCTTGGACCTGGGCGTGCCGGTGGACCTGATGTCCAAGCCGCGCGGAGCCCCCCAGCGGCCCGACGGGCCGAAACGGCGCGGGCGCAAGCGCTGACGGAAAGGGGTGGGAAATTAATTCAAATTGTGTGGATTTCCTCTCGAAAGTGAGTCAAGGTGGCAAATGAATGATCCCGGACCGCATTGCGGCCGGGATTTTTTTTGGCCGGGAGCGAACCATGTCCGACGAGAACAAGCCGACCCCCTCCACCGACAATCCCAATCAGGATGCCGCACAGGCGCTGGATGACCTGACGGTGCTGTCCAATGTCGGCAATCAGAATATGGGCCAGGCCGTTCTCAACAATCCCGGCCAGCTGAACGTGGCTGATGCGGCCCTGGGCGCGCTCTCCAACATCCACCAGGGCTCTGCCGCCCATCCGTCGGTGCAGCAGGGCTTCATTGC
>DATJKV010000095.1:0-3655 GCA_035491155.1 Magnetospirillum sp.
CATCTGCGTGCAGTCCTGCCCCACCGGCGTCGACATCCGCAACGGCACCCAGTTGGGCTGCATCGGCTGCGGCCTGTGCGTCGACGCCTGCGACACGGTGATGGACCGCTACGGCCTGCCGCACGGCTTGATCACCTATGATTCGGTGGCCAACCAGCAGGCGCGCGAGCGCGGCGAATCCCACGCCAAGATCAAGCTGCTGCGCGCCCGCACCCTGGTCTACGTGGCGGTCCTGTCCCTCATCGGCGGGGTGATGCTGTACGCGCTGGGCACCCGCAAGACCATGGACGTCAACGTGCTGCATGAACGCAGCCCGCTGTTCGTCGAACTGTCCTCCGGTGGGATCCGCAACGGCTACACCTACAAGGTGCTGAACATGGTGCGCAAGGACCGCACCCTGTCGCTGTCGGCGGCCGGCATCCCCGGTGCCCGCATCGAGCTGGTGGGCGAAGAAAGCGACTCCGCCAGCGCCACCCTGTCGGTCCCCGGCGATACCGTCGGCAGCTTCCGCCTCTACGTCACCGTCCCGGCCGGGGCGGTGCAGGGCAAGAAGACGCCGCTGGAGCTCATCCTGACCGACAAGGACGACGGCACCACGGTGCGCAGCTCGACGCTGTTCGCCGCGCCTGAGTAACTGGACCTTAGCGCCCTCGCCTTGCCGGCTGGTCCGGCAGGGCGAGGTGCTTCAGTTCCTCGTAGCGTTCCATGAACAGGGCATAAGCCTTTTCCGGCCCCACCGGCTCGATGCGCTGCTCGGCCGGCGGCGGCAGATGCCCCCAGTCCAGCCAGGTGGGTGGCAGCAGGTCGCGCAGCTCGGTGGCCATGGCCACCAGGTCGGCCTTCTTCACCTCGGCTGAATTGCCCCGGTAGCGGAAGCGCTTCTGGAAGGCGGCCTCCAGCGGGGCCAGCTTACGCTTCACCTCGTCGCGGCCCAGCAGCACCTTCATGGGCGAGGGCCAGTCGCCGGAAATGGCCTCGACGCTGTCGTGCCACAGGCCGTGATAGGCCAGCGGCGTTGGCACCAGCCGCGACACCAGCACGCTGTGCTCGGCCACCGAATAGAACAGCCGGGTGGCGCCGCACCAGCGCGGCTGGTAGGCCAAGGCGCGGGCCACATCCTCGACCGGCAGGCCGGTGGCGTCGGGATTGGCGAGGTCAAGCACGAAGCCGGAAGCGGTGACGATCGAAGTGCGTCCGCTGGGCTTGTTGAGAAGGTCCAACTGCATCCCGGCAGCTTATCAAATCCGAGCCCGTCGGGGAGGCGGAAAGCGCTTCCCTACCCCTCCAGCTCGGCCAGCAGCAGGTTGGTGGCGCGCAGGCGCTCAGCAAAGATCAGGGCGATATTCTCGAGCAGACGGAAGGCGAGATCGGGGTGCGAGTGCTTGAGCGCTTCGAAATCCTCGGCCGCCAACCGGTGGCACACCGAGGGTTCCAGCGCCGCCACGGTGGCCGAGCGCGGCTTGGGGGCCAGCACGGCCATCTCGCCGAAGACGCTGCCGTGCGCCAGCGTCTGGACCCGCAGCTTGCGGTCGGTGCCGGCCAGGTCGATGGTGACGTCCACCTTGCCCGAGGCGAGGAAATACACCGCATCGGGCGGGTCGCCCTGGGCGAACACCACTTGGCCGGCGGCAAGGTCCAGCCGCCTCATCACCGAGCGCAGGGTGCGCACCGCTTCGCGGTCGAGGCCGCCCATAATGGCCGGGGCCATGCCGGCCCTCTCCTCACCCGCCTCGGCCCCGGCGGCGCGGATCATCTCTTCGCACAAGGCCACCGAGCGATCCACATCGGGCTGGAAACGCTCAACGCCCAGGGTGGCGACCGCGCCCAGTTGCGCGAACACCCGCCACAGGCGGCGGTCGGTGCCATGGTGACGGCGCTCGCCATCCACCCGCTCGCCCGAACGCCGGGCACGCCGCTCGCGCTCCACATAGGCCACCACCAGGGCGCCGCCCTGCCCGGTCAGCCGGGCGTGCAGGCGCTCCAGCACACGGGCGCCGGTGGCGTCAGCGTCCTTTACCCGCTTCAGGTCCAACACCACGTGGCGTATTCCGCCCGCCACCAGGTCCTCGACCTTGGCTTCAAGCGCCGCCACCGAACCGAAGAACAAGGCGCCCTCCACCTCGATGACCGCGATGGACGCACCGAAGCGCTGCAGGAAACGCGTCCGCTCGGGATCGCCGTGGATGCGGGCGGTCAACGCGGTGGCCGGATAGCAGCGGCGGATGGGCGAGCGGGCCATGCGGACGACGAACACCACCAGCGTCAGCGCCACGCCGACTCCCACCGCCACCACCAGGTTGAAGGCCAGCGTCGCCGCCACCACGGTCGCCACCGCCAGCATGTCGGCCAGCGGCCAGTTGCGCACGCCCCGGCGCAACAGACCCAGCGTCCACTTGTCGAACAGGTCCAGCGCCACCACCACCAGCAGGCCGGCAAGCACGGCGCGCGGCAGTACCGCCACCGCCGAGCCCAGGCCCACGACAACCAGCAGACCGAAGGCGGCCGTAAGCAGCGGCCCCAGCGCGCTGCGGCTGCCCGCCTTGACCAGCACCACCGAACGGGCAGTGGACCCCGAACTGGGCAGCATCCACAGCAGCCCCCCCAACAGATTGGCGAAGCCTTGCACTGCCATCTCGCGGTTGCCGTCGGAGCGCCGCAGGGTCAGCGCGTCCAGCGCCACGCAGGCCAGCAACGCGTCCAGCGACGACAGCGCCGCCATGGAAAAGGCCGCCGGCACCAGGATGTGGAATACCGCGGGGTCGGCGGGAAACTCCTGCGCCAGGATGAGGAAAAGATCGGCGGTCGACGGCAGCCCCTCGGCAGGAAGCGGGCTTACCGTCCCGCCCAAGCCACCAGCCAGCCCCAAGACAGCCGCCGCGTGGTAAGCCAACGTCCCCAATGCCAGTCCGACCAGCGCCGGCGGCACACCCCTGATAAGTCGCCTGGTCACCAGCATGACCGCTGCCGTTCCCAGCCCCAGTGCCAGCGTGCCGGGCTGCCACAGGCCCGCCACCTGGGGCAGCATGAGCAGCGAGGATTGTGCCGGAATGCCGGTCAGCGTCCATACTTGGCTGAGCAGAATGAGGAGGGCCGAACCGTTGAGAAAGCCCGCCACCACCGGGTAGGGAATGAAGCCGGACAGCCGCCCCAGACGCAAGGCGGCAAAGCCGATCTGAATCATGCCGGCCAGGACGACCGCGGCCTCGGCCAGACCCAGGGCCGCCAGCGGGCCACCCTTGCTGCCGGCGAAGCCGGGCAGGTTGACCAGTTGGGCCACCGTGGCAGCGAACACCAGGCATGTGGCGGCCCGCGGGCCGGTCACAGAGGAGGGATTGGCGCCCAGCAAGGCGGCGAGGAAGCCGCTGGACACCGCGCCCAGCAGACCGGCGACAATCCCGAGGCCGACCCAGTCGTGCCCCAGCGCCGCCACGGCGATGGCGCCATAGGCCATGCTTTGCGGCACCGAGGCCATCAGGCACGCCAGCGCACCACTGAACTCGCGCCGCATGTGGGCGAACGGTGGCGGGTCGATCAGATTGGGAAACAGGCCGGCAAACAGACCGCGCGCGCCCTCGGCCCGCGCCTCGGGCCGGACCCCCTCGAACATTCCATCCCCCTAAATAACCCCGGCCCTGCTTAGGACAGATCGCTTTGG
>DATJKV010000096.1:0-7414 GCA_035491155.1 Magnetospirillum sp.
GATGTCCCGGATCGGTCAGGGCATGGAGGTGGGGGCCAGGGTTGATGCGCTGCCGCAGGGGCTGATCGGCACGGTCAGCCGGGTCGTGCCTTCCGGAGATCCGGCAACCCGGCGCTATCAGGTGGACATCGCCTTGCCCGCAGACCAGCCGCTGCTGCCAGGAATGTTCGGGCGGGCGGAATTCCCCCTAGGCCAGGTCTCGGCCCTGTTGGTGCCCAAGTCGGCCGTGATCCGCAGGGGCGGATTGGATGGCGTCTTTGTCGTCGACCAGACCGGCGCGGCACGCTTCCGTTGGCTCCGGCTGGGACGGGAATGGCAGGAGCAAGTGGAGGTGGTGGACGGGTTGTCGGCGAACGAATGGATCGTCGTGCAGGCGGATGACCGGCTGCACGATGGCTTGAGCATCGCGGAGAATGCCGATGGCTGAGGCCAACAATTTCGCCGGTGTTCTGGCCCGCACCTTCATTACCTCGAAGCTGACGGTCGTCTTCATCATAGCGGTAACCCTGCTGGGCATCCTGGCCATCACCCTGACCCCGCGCGAGGAGAACCCGCAGATCCTGGTGCCCGCTGCACAGGTAACCGTGACTCTGCCCGGTGCGTCGGCCAAGGAGGTCGAGGAACTGATCGTGACTCCGCTGGAGGGCATTCTCGGCGAAATGACCGGTGTTGATCACACCTACGGTGTCGCCCAGAACTCGGTCGGGGTGGTGCAGGTGCAGTTCAAGGTGGGCCAGCCCAAGGAAGCCTCTCTGGTCAAGCTGTACGACCGCGTGATGTCGAACGCGTCGCGTCTGCCCTCCGACGCGGGCTTGCCGCAAATCCGCTCCCTGGATGCCGATGACGTGCCCATCGTCACGGTGACGCTGGCCTCGCGCCACTACGATGATTTCAGCTTGAAGCGTCTGGGTGACCGGATGGCCGAGCGGCTGCGCAGTCTGGATAATGTTTCGGTGGTCATGGTCCGCGGCGGTCAGACCCGCCAGATCAGCGTGGAACTGGATCCCGAACGGCTGCGCGCTTTCGACGTGTCGATCAGCCAGGTCTACGGCGCCTTCAGCGCCAGCAACCTGTCGCTGCCGCTCAAGGAAACGGTCCAGGAGGGCAAGGTCGCCGCCATCAAGCTGCAGGGGCAGTTCGCCACCGCCGACGATGTCCTCAACCAGATCGTCGCCACCCACCAGGGGCGCCCCATCACCGTCGCCGACATCGCCACCGTCAGAGATGGCTCGCCGATAGAAATCGAACGCCTGAGCCGCTTTTCCTACGGTGCCGGGGACGAACGGTTCAAGGCAGTGGGGGCCGAGGAAATGCCGGCGGTCACCATTGCCGTGGCCAAGAAGAAGGGCTCCAACGCGGTATTTGTCGCCGACAGTGTGCTCGACCGCGTCGAGCGGATGAAGGACGCCTTCGTTCCCAAGGATGTCGATGTGGTGGTGACCCGCAACGACGGCAAGAAGGCCAACGATGCCGTCAATGGACTGATGGAGCATCTCGCCATCGCCGTGGTGTCGGTCAGCGTCATCATGGTGGCGTTCCTGGGGTGGAAAGAGGCGCTGGTCGTCACCGTCACCGTACCCCTGATCTTCTTCATCACCCTTGCTTCCGACCTGCTGGGCGGCGTCACCATCAACCGCGTCACCTTGTTCGCCCTGATCCTCTCGCTGGGTTTGCTGGTGGATGCCGCCATCGTCGTCATCGAGAACATCCATCGCCATTACAGCCAGGCCAATCCGGCCGGGGATGTTTTCGATAAGCAGCACGTCACCATCGTCGCCACCAACGAAATCGGCAATGCCACCAACCTGGCGACCCTGGCGGTGATGATGGTGTTTGGCTCGCTGTTCCTGATCACTGGCATGCCGGGCGAGTATTTCTATCCCATCGCCTACAATGTTCCCGTCGCCATGGCCGCTTCGGTGGTGGTCGCCTATATCGTCGTGCCCTGGGCGGCAAACCGTTGGCTCAGCCGCCACAAGGTCCATGATGCCGACGAGCACGAGGAGCACGAGACCCATGGGCGGCCGGATCGTCTACAGGTCCTGTATCACCGGCTGATAATCCCATTGCAGAACAGCCCCACCGCGCGCCGTCGGCTGGCCATCCTGGTGGCGGTGCTGATGACGACATCGACCTTGCAGGGCGCATGGCAGTTCATTCGCCCGGCCGGGGTGGGAGGGCCGCAGTCGCTCTTTGGGGTGAACCTGGGTTTTCTGCCCAAGGACAACAAGAACACATTCAACCTGGTCGTCTCCATGCCGGAAAATGCGGCGGTAGAGGATACCGCCCGTCTGGTCCGCGACATCACTTGGGTGCTGGGGCGCGATCCCAACGTGGTCAATCTGCAAAGCTGGATCGGCTTTGCCGGGGTCCCCGATTTCAACGCCCTTCAGCAGGGCACCGCAGATCGCCAAGGCAGCTATGTCGCCGAGATCCGTGTCAATCTGACCGACAAACATCATCGCGCCGAGAGCTCGATCGACCTGGTCCGGCAATGGCGTCACCAGGTTGATGCCATTCGGGCCAATTATCCGGGAGCGAAGGTCCGGCTAGTGGAAGATGCTCCAGGTCCGCCACTCCGCGCCACGGTGTTGGCTGAGATCCACGGTCCCGACGCCGAAGGGCTGCGGGCGCTGACCGCCAGGGTGTCGGATGCCTTCGCCAAGACCTACGACATGGTCGATCTATGGGACAGCGAACCGGTGGACGTACAGGAACGACGCATCGTTCCCGACAAGGAGAAAGCGGCCCTGTCCAAGGTGTCAGTCGCCCAGATCGCCCAGGTTCTGCGGCTGATCTATGGCGGCGAGGTGGTCAGTCGCGCCCATCCCGCCGATGAGAAGAACCCGGTGGATGTGAGGGCCTACGTTCCCCGCCGCCATGAGGTCGATCCCACTCGTCTCGACCGGATTTTCGTCGACAATTCCGAAGGCCATCCCGTGCCGCTGTCGGAGTTGGTGCGGGTGGAAACGGGGTTTGCCGACCGTCCCATTCAGCATAAGGACAACGAACGGGTGGCCTACGTGGGCGGGGAATTGGGGAAGTCGGTACCGCTTTATCCCGTGCTCGATCTCAATGCCCGCTTGAAGGGCATCGCGTCTCCCGACGGCAGGCCTCTACGCACCGGCAACCTGTCCTTTGTGCGGCAACCGCCCGACATCATCGATGGCTACCAGCTGCTGTGGGACGGCGAGATGCGCATGACGCTGGATATTTACCGCGACATGGGCGTGGCCTTGGGGGCGGCGCTGACCGTGGTCTACTTGCTGCTGGTCGGCTACTACCGCTCGTTCATCATTCCGGCCATCGCCATGTCGGCGGTGCCGCTGGGCATTATCGGTATCTTCCCCGGTCATTGGCTGGTGGGACAGGACTTCTCGGCCACTTCGATGGTCGGCATCATCGCTTTGTCTGGCGTGGTTATCCGTAACTCGCTGCTGATCATCGACTTCATCCAGGACTACCTGCGCCAGGGGCATCCGCTCGACGAGGCGGTGCGACATGCCGGTGCCGTACGGCTGCGTCCCATCCTGCTGACCACACTGGCCATCGTGTTGGGCTCGGCCATCATGATTCCCGACCCGGTGTTCGGCGGCCTCGCCATCTCTTTGATTTTCGGCACCGTGGTGTCCACTGCGCTCACCGTGTTCGTGGTACCGATCCTGTTCTATCTCGACGCTTTGCGGCGCAAGGGCGGCGGACGACGGAAGACGGTCGTCCATGGCTGAACCGGGCACCCATGAGAGGATCGTCGCTGCGGCCTCCGACCTGCTGGCGGTGCGCGGCGTCCGGGCGTTGACGCTGGACGGTGTCGCCTCCCGTGCCCACCTGTCGAAAGGTGCTCTCCTCTATCATTTCAAGAGCAAGGATGAGCTGATCCGGGCCATGCTTCACCACGCTATTGCCGAGTGCATGGCAAGGGAGGAGGATCCGGTAAACCGATCCTATGCGCCCAACACCAGGAACGATGAGATTCCCTTGCGTTCTCTTGTCCGGGCTTTGGTGGCTGCGGCCTGTCTGTCTCCGCCGGTGTTGAAAGAAAATGCCGCGCGGTTCGCCGATCTTGCTCGTGCCATAGAGAATGACAAGCGGGAGTGCGTGCCAGAATGCCAGGCAATCGCCTGTGCCGTTGGGGCTGCCCTCCTGGATGAATTCGGTTTGGGGCCTCTTCTTGCCCCGTAATTCGCCTGCGCCTCACGCACAGGAATTGCCCGAATTTTGCGTCGCGCTAGCAGGTAAATGGATCTTGGCGAGCTTTGCCCCGCTAACAGCTATCCCGGCACCGGCCCAGCGGTCTGCAAACGCATCGTCGAACGCCACGGCGGCTTCATCTGGGTGAGCGGGACCTTCCTGTTGACGCTTCCGGCACAAAACGCCTCATCCGCCGCCAGGCCCAAGCCGGCGCCCGACGCCGATGCTTGATCAAAGTCAAGGATGACCCCGCGCATCGCCATATTCTGATGAAGCAATCACTTATGAATGGTGAATCAAATGTTCTGTTATCAGTGCGAGCAGACCTATCGCTCGGCCGACGGGGCTGGCTGCAATTCCACCAAGGGTATGTGCGGTAAGGACGCCGCCACCTCCGACCTGCAGGACCTTCTGGTTCATGCGGTCAAAGGCATCGCCCAGTACGCCCGCCATGTCCGCCTTGCCGGCACCTCAGACCGGGAGGCCGACCGCTTCATCCTGTATGCGCTGTTCACGACTCTGACCAACGTCAATTTCACCACGACCCGCTTCACCCTGATGCTGGCGGAAGCGGCACAGATTCGTGATCGCCTGAAGGCTGCCGCCGGAGTGAACCTGTCGGGCCCCGCCGCATGGCAGTTCGCCGCCGACGCCGACGGCCTGCTGGCCCAGGCGGCCACGGTGCCGGTCACCAAGGACAAGGGCTTGGCCGGCGAAGACGTGGTCGGCCTGCGCACTCTGGTGCTGTATGGCATGAAGGGCGTCGCCGCCTATGCCCACCACGCCCGCGTGCTCGGTTATGAGAGTGAAGAGGTTTATGCCGGAATCGAGGACATCTTGGACTTCCTGGCTTCGGATCCCGTCGATGCCGATGCCCTGACCGCCCAGGCCCTGGCGGTCGGCACCCTGAACCTGAAGGTGATGGAACTGCTGGACGCCGCCAACACCGGCACGTTCGGCACGCCGGTCCCCAGCGCCGTTCGCGTCAGTCCGATCAAGGGCAAGGCGATCCTGGTCAGCGGCCACGACCTGGGCGACCTGCAGGCGCTACTGGAGCTTACCAAGGGCAAGGGCATCAACGTCTATACCCACGGCGAAATGCTGCCGGCGCACGGCTATCCCAAGCTGAAGGAATATGTGCATTTGGCGGGCAATTACGGCGGGGCCTGGCAGGACCAGCAGAAGGATTTCGCCGAATTCCCCGGCCCGATCCTGATGACCTCCAACTGCATCATCGAGCCCGGCCCCAAGTACCGCAACCGCATCTTCACCACCGGTCCGGTCGGCTGGCCGGGCCTGCGTCACCTGGAGAACCACGCCTTTGCCCCGGTCGTCGAGGCGGCCCTGGCGCTGCCCGGCTTCAAGGAGGATGCGCCCGAGCAGACCATTACCGTCGGCTTCGGCGCCGATGCGGTTCTGGGCGTGGCCGACACGGTCATCGAGGCGGTCAAGGGCGGTGCCATCCGCCACTTCTTCCTGATCGGCGGTTGCGACGGCGCGGCGCCGGGCCGCAACTACTACACCGACTTCGCCACCCAGGCGCCCCAGGACACCGTGGTGCTGACGCTGGGCTGCAACAAGTATCGCTTCAACAAGCATGAGTTCGGCGAGATTGGCGGCATTCCGCGCCTGCTGGATATCGGCCAGTGCAACGACACCCACTCCGCCATCCGCATCGCCAGTGCGCTGGCCAATGCCTTCGGCTGCGGCGTCAACGACCTGCCGCTGTCGCTGATCGTGTCGTGGTTCGAGCAGAAGGCGGCGGCGGTGCTGCTGTCGTTGCTGGCGCTGGGGATCAAGGGCATCCGCCTGGGGCCGACCCTGCCGGCCTTCATTACCCCCGCCGTGCTGGGCAAGCTAGTCGAAGCCTTCGACATCAAGCCCATCACCACCGTCGATGCCGATATGGCGGCGGCACTGAGTGCGGCGTGACCGCTTGGGGCGGCGGAGTCCGCCGCCCCTTCCTTTCCGGGAGCAAACATGGCCAAGCATAACGTGCGCCTACTTACCAGCGATGGCGGCAGCGTGACATTCGACTGCGGCGAGGACGAAACCCTGGTCCAGGCCGCCGCGCGGGCGGAGCTGTTCGTGCCGGTCCTGTGCGGCGAAGGCCAATGCGGCACCTGCCGGGGCACCTGTACGGATGGCACGGTTGCCAGCGGCGCCTACAGCCCTGCCGCTTTGTCCGCCGAGGACCGGGCGCGTGGCGAGATACTGATGTGCCGCAGCTATCCACGCAGCGACCTGGAGGTGACGGTGCCGTTCAGCCAGACCGTGCTGAGCTCGCCGGCGGTCCGGCGCGATGCCGAGATCATCGCCAATGACGTCATCGCCCACCATACCCGCCGGCTGGTGCTGCGCATGCTGCCCGATGCCGAGGACAGCCGTGCTGCCCAGTTTGAGCCGGGCCAGTTCATGGAACTGACCACGCCGACGGGTGTCACCCGCGCGTATTCCCTGGCCAACACACCCAACTGGTCGGGCGAACTGGAATTCCTGATCCGCATGCAGCCGAATGGCGCTTTCTCGGGCTGGCTGGCGACAGAGGCTCTGCCAGGCATGGTGATCGCCACGCGCGGGCCGCTGGGCGGCTTCACCCTGCATGACAATGGACTGCGCCCCCGTTGGTTCGTCGCGGGAGGAACGGGGCTGGCCCCCTTGCTGTCCATGCTGCGGCGCATGGCGGAATGGGGCGAGCCGCACGCGGCCCGGCTGTATTTCGGGGTCAACCACGAGGACGAGCTGTTCGCCCTCGATGACGTGGAACGGTTGCGCCAGGAAATGCCGGCCTTGCAGGTCGAATTGTGCGTATGGCATCCCGGCGCCGGCTGGCAGGGATCGGTCGGAACCCCCACCGACGCTCTGAGCCGTGATCTGGCCCAGGCTTCCAGCTTCCCCGACCTGTATCTGTGCGGGCCGCCGTCGCTGATGGCCGCCTGCGAGGACGCCGCGCGACGCCACGGCGTGCCGGCTGAAAGTGTTATGTCCGAACGCTTCCAGGCGACGTGACGCGGTCTGGGGAGGTCAAGCGCGCGCGTCCGCAGTCCATGATGGACGCGTGGCCGCCGCGTGCGACATAGGGCTGGTCAACCGTGCGGTCAGCCGATCTGGTGATGACGGTGGCCAGGGACCTGGTGGGCTGGCTGACAAGCCGGCTGCCGCCCTGCGTCTGCTCAAGCGTCGGGTGGATGGCGATGGAGACGGTGCGGGGTGACGCCATCAG
>DATJKV010000097.1:0-5553 GCA_035491155.1 Magnetospirillum sp.
AGGAAATCGCGAACAGGTACAGCACGCCCACATTGATGTCCGCCAGCACCCAACCCTGATCGAAGGGGATCACCGCCCAGGCGACCAGCGCCAGGATGAAGGTGAGCATGGGCGCCACCACGAACACCGCCTTGTTGGCGCCGGTGGGCAGGATCGTTTCCTTCAGGAACAGCTTGGCACCGTCGGCCAGAGGCTGCAGCAGGCCGAAGGGGCCGACCACGTTGGGACCCTTGCGCAGCTGGATGGCGCCGATGACCTTGCGCTCGGCATAGGTCAGGTAGGCGACGGCCACCAGCAGCGGCACGACGATGGCGAGAATCTGGAGGACGATGACGACCAGACGCCAGATCTCGGCGGGCAGCAGCCCAGAGAGCAGATCAACCATGGGTCCCCGTCTTCTTGTGGTTGCAGCCACAGCCATGCCCGAAAGCAGCCGTGCATTCCGCCATGGTCTTGGAGGCGCGGCTGATCGGGTCGGTTTGGTAGTAATTGTCGATGGCCGAGGCCAGCGGCTTGTCCGAGAGCGAACCCTCGGCGCCGAAGGCGGCACCCCAGGCGGCGGGGGCGACCACGTCGGTCGCGGCGAACACCGGGTTCACCGCGGCCAGGCGGTCACGCACCTGCTTGGGAGTGTCATAGGCCAGCGGCTTGCCGAGCACGTCGGACAGGGCGCGGACCACGCGCCAGTCTTCCTTGGCCTCGCCCGGGGCGAACACCGCCAGGCGGGTGCGCTGGACGCGGCCCTCGGTGTTGACGTAGGTGGCCGACTTCTCGGTGTAGACGGCACCGGGCAGCACCACGTCGGCGCGGTGGGCGCCGGCGTCGCCGTGGGAGCCGAGATACACCACGAAGGCGTTGCCCAGGCCCTTCACGTCCACCTCGTCGGCGCCGATCAGGAACACCGCCGAGATGTCGCCCTTGGCGGCGCCCTCGACGATGCCGGCGGCGTCACGGCCACCGGCCTGCGGCACGAAGCCGAGGTCGAGGCCGCCGACGCGGGCGGCGGCGGTGTGCAGCACGTTGAAGCCGTTCCAGCCGTCCTTCACCAGGCCGGCGGCGTCGGCCAGCTTCTTGGCCAGGGCCAGGATGGCGGCGCCGTCCTCGCGGGTCAGCGCGCCCTGGCCCAGGATCAGGGCCGGCTTCTTGGCGTTCTTCAGCACCTCGAAGAAGGGATGCTTGCCGGCGGCGATGTCGGCAAGCACCGAGGCCTGGTCGCCCAGGTACTCATGCTTGAAGGTGAGGTCGGCCTTGGGGCCGATCACCGCGGCCTTGAAGCCGCCCTTCAGGTAGCGCTTGCGGATGCGGGCGTTGAGAACCGGCGCTTCCGTGCGCGGGTTCGACCCGATCAGCAGCAGGGCGTCGGCCTCTTCGATGCCGGCGACGGTGCTGTTGAACAGGTACGAGGCGCGCACCGAAGCATCCAGCTTGGCGCCATCCTGGCGGCAGTCGATGTTGCCCGAGCCCAGGTTGGCCAGCAGGTCCTTGACCGCCACCATGGTCTCGCAATCGGCCTGGTCGCCGGCGATGGCGGCGATCTTCGAGCCGGGCACGCCCTTCAGCTTGCTGGCGATGGTGGCGAAGGCCTCGCCCCAGCTGACGGCGGTCAGCTTGCCGTCGCGGCGGATGTAGGGACGATCCAGGCGCTGGCGCTTGAGGCCGTCGCAGGCGAAGCGCGAGCGGTCGCCCAGCCATTCCTCGTTCACGTCGTCATTGACGCGCGGTAGGATGCGGATGACCTCATTGCCACGGGCGTCGACGCGGATGGCCGAGCCCAGCGCGTCCATGGCATCGACCGATTCGGTCTTCTTCAGCTCCCACGAACGGTAGGTGTAGGCCGCCGGCTTGTTGGTCAGCGCCCCCACCGGGCACAGGTCGATCAGATTGCCCGACAGCTCGGACGACAGGGCGGCATCCACGTACTTGGACACCTCCATGTGCTCGCTGCGGTTCAGGCCGCCCAGCACGGGGGTGCCGGCGATCTCGGTGATGAAGCGAATGCAGCGGGTGCACTGGATGCAGCGGGTCATCCAGGTCTGCACCAGCGGGCCGTAGGACTTGTCCTCGACGGCGCGCTTCTCTTCCTGGTAACGGCCGCGGTCGCCGCCATAGGCCATGGCCTGGTCCTGCAGGTCGCACTCGCCGCCCTGGTCGCAGATCGGGCAGTCCAGCGGGTGGTTGATCAGCAGGAATTCCATGACGCCCTGGCGCGACTTGCGCACGTTGGCGTTGTTGGTGTGCACCACCATCCCCTCGCCCACCGGCTGGGCGCAGGAGGCGACGGGCTTGGGCATCTTTTCCACTTCAACCAGGCACATGCGGCAATTACCGGCGATGGCCAGACGCTCGTGGTAGCAGAAGCGCGGGATCTCGATGCCGAGCTGTTCGGCGGCCTGGAGGATGGTTACCCCGGCCTCGACTTCGATCTCGGTTCCGTCGATGGTCAGTTTGGGCATTTGGTCTCGTCTCTCCTCAGGCCGCGCTGCTCTGGGACCGACCGGCGATCTTCTTGTCCACTTCGGACCGGAAGTTGCGGATCAGACCCTGGATCGGCCACGCGGCGGCGTCGCCGAGGGCGCAGATGGTGTGGCCTTCGACCTGGCGGGTGACCTGCTCGAGCAGCTCGACCTCTTCCATGGAGGACTCGCCGCGTACCAGCTTCTCCATCAGGCGCCACATCCAGCCGGTGCCCTCGCGGCACGGCGTGCACTGGCCGCAGGATTCGTGCTTGTAGAAGCGCGACAGGCGGGCGATGGCGCGGACGATGTCGGTGGACTTGTCCATGACGATCACCGCGGCGGTGCCCAGGCCCGAGCGGACCTCACGCAGGCTGTCGAAGTCCATCAGCACGGTGTCGCAGATGGACTTGGGCAGGGCCGGAACCGACGAGCCGCCGGGGATGACAGCCAGCAGGTTGTCCCAGCCGCCGCGCACGCCGCCGGCATGCTTTTCCAGCAGTTCCTTCAGCGGAATGCCCATTTCCTCTTCCACATTACACGGCTTGTTCACATGGCCGGAGATGCAGAACAGCTTGGTGCCGGAATTCTTCGGGCGGCCGAGGCCGGCGAACCACGAGGCGGAACGCCGCATGATGGTCGGCACCACGGCGATGGATTCCACGTTGTTCACCGTGGTCGGGCAGCCGTACAGGCCGACGCCGGCCGGGAACGGCGGCTTCAGGCGGGGCTGGCCCTTCTTGCCTTCCAGGCTCTCGATCAGCGCCGATTCCTCGCCGCAGATGTAGGCGCCGGCGCCGCGATGGACGTAGCAATCGAACTTGTAGCCCGAGCCGCAGGAATTGTCGCCGATCAGGCCGGCCTCGTAGGCCTGGTCGATGGCGGCCTGCAGGTTCTCGGCCTCACGGATGAACTCGCCGCGGATGTAGATGTAGGCGGCGTGGGCGCCAACGGCGAAGGAGGCAATCAGGGCGCCCTCGACCAGCTTGTGCGGGTCGAAGCGCATGATCTCGCGGTCCTTGCAGGTGCCCGGCTCGCCTTCGTCGGCGTTGATCACCAGGTAGTGCGGGCGCGGGCCTTCGGTCTTGGGCATGAAGGACCACTTCATGCCGGTGCCGAAGCCGGCGCCGCCGCGGCCGCGCAGGCCGGAATTCTTGACTTCCTCGATGATGGCGTCGCGGCCCTTTTCGAGGATGGCCTTGGTGTTGTCCCAGTCGCCGCGCACCCGGGCGCCCTTCAGGCCCCAGTCATGCAGGCCGTACAGGTTGGTGAAGATACGATCCTGGTCGCGCAGCATCACGCCTTCTCCGTCTGGAAGGTGAGCTCGGTGAGCGTGGTCGGGCCACCCTCGGGGGCAGAGAACTGACGGCCGTTCTGCGGACCCGGCTTCGGGGTCTCGCCCCGCTTCAACGCCTCAAGCACCGCCTTGGTGGTGTCGGGCGTCAGGTCCTCGTAGTAGTCGTCGTTGATCTGCATCATCGGCGCGTTGGTGCAGGCGCCCAGGCACTCCACCTCGGACAGGGTGAACTGGCCGTCGGCCGAGGTCTCGCCCCACTCCACGCCCAGCACCTTCTTGGCCTGCTCGGCGACGCTGTCGCAGCCGCGCAGCAGGCAGCAGATGTTGGTGCAGACCTGCACGTGGAACTTACCCACGGGCTTCTGGTTGTACATGGTGTAGAAGGTCACGACCTCCTGCACCCGGATGGGCGCCATGTCCAGCATCTCGGCGATGTATTCGATCACCGCCAGGCTGGTCCAGCCCACCTGACGCTGGGCCAGGTCCAACAGCGGCATCACCGCCGATTGCTGGCGGCCCGCCGGGTACTTGGCGATAACCTTCTTCGCCTTTTCCAGGTTCTCGGGCGTGAAGGCGAAGCTCGTCATTTCTTCAGTGCTCATCGGTCGATCTCGCCGAAAACGATGTCGATGGAGCCGATATTGGCGACCACGTCGGCCAGCATGTGGCCCTTGGACATCATGTCGAGGGCCTGCAGGTGGACATAGCCCGGCGGCCGGATCTTGCAGCGGTAGGGCTTGTTGGTGCCATCGGCGACCAGATACACGGCGAACTCGCCCTTGGGCGCCTCGACCGCAGCGTAGACTTCGCCGGCGGGCACGTGGAAGCCCTCGGAGAACAACTTGAAGTGGTGGATCAGAGCTTCCATGGACCGCTTCATCTCGGCGCGCGGCGGCGGCGAGACCTTGCGGTTCTGGGCGCGCACCGGACCGGCCGGCATGTCCTTGATGCACTGCTTCATGATCTTGATCGACTCGCGCATCTCGATGATGCGGATCAGGTAGCGGTCATAGCAGTCGCCCACCTTGCCTACCGGCACGTCGAAATCGACGCGGTCGTAGACGTCGTAGGGCTGGCTCTTGCGCAGGTCCCAGGCGATGCCCGAAGCGCGCAGGTTGGGGCCGGTGAAGCCCCAGTCCAGCGCCTGCTCGGCCGTAACGGTGCCGATGTCGACGGTGCGCTGCTTGAAGATGCGGTTCTCGGTGACCAGGGTCTCGATGTCGTCGATGACCTTGGGGAACTCCTCGCACCAGGCGGCGATGTCTTCCAGCAGGCCCGGCGGCAGATCGGCGGCGACGCCGCCGATGCGGAAGTAATTGGCGTGCAGACGAGCGCCCGAAGCGCGCTCGTAGAACTCCATCAGCTTCTCGCGCTCCTCGAACCACCACAGGAACGGCGTCATGGCGCCGAGGTCGAGCGCGAAGGTGGTGATGTTGAGGATGTGATTGAGGATGCGCGTGATCTCGGCGAACAGCACGCGGATGTACTGGCCGCGCACCGGCACGTCCAGGCCGAGCAGCTTCTCGGCGGCGAGCACGAAGGCGTGCTCCTGGTTCATGGTGCCGACGTAGTCCAGGCGGTCGAAGTAAGGCGTCGACTGCTGGTAGACCTTGTTCTCGATCAGCTTCTCGGTGCCGCGGTGCAGCAGGCCGATATGCGGATCAGCGCGGTCGACCACCTCGCCCGACATTTCCAGGATCAGACGCAGCACGCCGTGCGCGGCCGGGTGCTGGGGGCCGAAGTTGATGTTGTAGCTCTTGATCTGGGACTCGGCCATCTCTAGCGGCTCCCTTCCGCCTTCTC
>DATJKV010000098.1:0-3168 GCA_035491155.1 Magnetospirillum sp.
TGTGCCGAGGATCCCGACGGCATGGCGGTGGACACCCTGGACGACGAAGCCTTCCTGGCCGTCAACGGCACCCAGACCATGTCCTACCACCACCTGAACCTACTGGGCGAATTGGGGCAGTTGCAGGAATTGGGTGTGCGTCGCTTCCGCCTGTGGCCGCACACCGCCGACATGGTGGCGGTGGCCGCGCTGTTCCGTCAGGTCCTGGCCGGAGCGGTCGATCCGCAGCAGGCATCGGACCAGTTGGCCGAGTTCTGCCCGCGTGCCGAATTCGCTAACGGATATATTCATGGTCGCGAGGGCCATCTTTACGTCGAGGCGGACGCCTAGGGCTTGTCGGATTATTGGACCGCCTGCATACTGAGCTGGGGAAAGTCGGGGCATTGGGGTGTCCGGCTGCCCGGGTTCCGGCGAGGGCGCGAGAATGGGTGGCGAGGCAGGCACCGGGAATAAGGGCGCGGATGACAACACCGTCCGCTTCGAGCACAAGTTCTTCGGTTCGTTCGAGGATCTCTACTTCCGCCTGACGGATTCGGGCGAAGCCGTGGCCGTCATCAAGCTGGCCAGCAACGAGGCTATTCTGGGCTTCGACGGCATCAAACGCGAATTCATGCTCAACGAGAAGACCGTCGACGGGCAGATGCTCGACAAGGTCGCCGAGGGGCTGCAATTCGTCCGGGGCCTGCGGGTCGGCGACATGCTGCCGAAGGAAATCCTCACCCGCGAGGCGTCGTGGGAGCCGTCCGACCGTCACCTGCGCATCGCCCGCCAGCGCCTGACCATGCAGTTGGTCACCTGGCTGACCGGCAACGAGCATATCTTCACCTCGGCCGAAGAGCTGATGCAGATCGCCGAAGATCCTCAGGTGAAGAAGAACGTCAGTCTCGCCTTCTCGGAAGCTGCCGAAGCCCTAGGCCTGGGGCGCGCAAACCGCGAGCAGGTGGTGGAGTACATCGAGACCCTGGCGAAGGAGCTGGCCTACATCGAGGCCGAGCGCGACATCTACGCCGAGATCAAACGCGTCGACGAGAAGGTCCAAGGCCTGCGCCGCATCTACAGTTCGGATCGCGGCATGATCGAGACCACTGACCAGGTGGCACGCCTCTCTCAGCGGGCGCTGAAGGTGTTTCAGGACTATTTTGACCAGGTGGACGCCCAGACCGGTGAAATCCTGGCCATGCTGAAGAACATCGATAACCAGATCGACTACATCCGCCAGGTGCGCGACGAGCTGCACCGGCGCCTGCTGCCGTGGGAAGATATGATCCCCATCTGGAAGACGGTGTTCGTGGTCAAGTCAGAGGAAAACGTCGCCCGCATCCGCGATCTCTACAAGTTCTTGGCGCCGCGCTTCATGCAGGTGAACGAATGGGTGCTGGTGACCAAGCGCGGTTTCGAGCAGGCCAAGAAGAAGCCCATCGGCGGCGTCCTGCGCTGGTAGGGGATTAGGCTTCGATCCGGGTCGGTACCGGCGGGTCGGGTGGAAATTCCATCCAGCGGCCGCCGGATTGGAACGACACCGTACCCTTGGTTCCCACCAGTTCGGCGGCATCGCTGAAAATGCCCAGGATGTCGCGGCGCATCTCGGGGCTGAACGCCTGATCCGAGCGGATGATCAGATCGAATAATTTGTCTTCGCGCCGGACCAGCCCATCCAGTTGCAGCCGGCCCAGGCGGGTCAGGTTGAAATCCAGGATGAAGCGCTCGTCCTTGCTGCCCTTGCCGCCGCCCTTGGCGTTGTTGCCGCCCTCGTCGCCGTTGGCTTTGCGTACGAACAGGCGGATGGCTTCGATGGCGCCGCCGTTGAGGAACGGCACCGTATAAGCCCGCCAGTCGCCGCCCACCACCGGGCGGCCGGCGTCGGCGTCAAGCGCCTCCAGATCGCCTTTCAGCCGAGCCGCCAGTTCCTTGCGCCCTGCTTTCTCGATGCCGCGCAGGGATGTCTCGGGCAGCAGTCGGCGGCCTTCGGGAGTACGCGCGGTACCGGTGAAGGCGGCCAGGGTGGCGGCCAGGCGCGTGTCCGCCTGGGGAATGCTGCGCAGCAATTGCTCCAGCGCCTGGGGCTGGTCGGCGTCGGCCAGCACCTCCAGCGCCTCGTCCAAGGCGGGCCAGCCTTGGGCGTTCAGGCCAGGGGTAGCCGAAGTGGCGGGTGCCGGACTGGGCAGCGGCAATTCGGGTTCCGCCACCACTTCCAGCATCATGAGGGTGCCAGCCGGCAGATCGGCATGGGTGGGAACGCTCAGCGTGCCGATGGGGGTCTGCACCACCGCGTTGCCGCCCGGCGGGTGGGCCACCACCGTGCCGGGGATTCGGGGCAGCGGCGCGATGCCGGGGTCGGGCAAAGCTAATCCAGCCGGTGCCGGCTGTGTTGACAGGGTGGGTGCCTGCGGTGCGGGGGTAATCCCCCCATTGGGCGCCATCTGCGCCTGGCCGGCGGCCGCCTGGGGAGCCGGGGAAGGGGTGGGTGGGGTGGCGGTCAGCGCCTGTGGCTGCGTCTGCGGCTGTGCCTGGGGCAGCTCGATCTCGGCGATGCGCACGGTCAATCGGGTGCCGGCGGGCAGATCGGCGGGCAGGCCGCCGGTTGCGCCGGGCATGGGCGGCTCGCCCGGCTGATTGGGACGCAGCAGGGTGGCGGGAAGACCGAGCGGCGCCTGAGGCGCGGCGGGAGGCTGCGTCATGGCCGCAACCGGGTTCTGCACCTGGGGAGAGGCAGCCTGAGTGGCCGGCGCATTCAGCGACAGCAGCCCGGCCATGGTGGTACCGCCAGGCAGCGGCGTGCCGCCCAGCGGACGTCCGTTCACCGCCACCAGGGTCAACAGCCCGTCCTGCTTCTGGAACAGCAGCGTGGCACCCGCCGGGATGGGCGGCAGCAGAACGCCGGGGGCGGCCTTGAGTTGCAGGGTGCCGTCGGGGGTGGCCACGTCGATCACGCCCTTGGCCGCCCGCGCAAAAGCCTCGCCTTCCAGCAGGGCGCCGTCCAGCATCTTCAGCACTGCGGCGGCGTCATCCGACACCACGCTCACCACCACCGGCCCGCCGCCGCCCGAGGCGGCAAGGGTCACCGTTGGCGGGGCGGGCGGGATGGCGTCGGCCATGGGGGCTTACTTCCCGCTGCGCAGTAGGCGGTCCACCAGGGCTTCCACGTCCGAGGCCGCCTCGGAACTGGGC
>DATJKV010000099.1:0-1992 GCA_035491155.1 Magnetospirillum sp.
TGGACGCTTTTCACCCGGCTGCGATAGGCCGCCTTGACGGCGGCCAGATCGGCGCCGGGGGGTAGGCCCAGGACCGCGTAATAGCCTTTGGGGTCTTGCGAGATGGACGTCATGACGCTCAATTTTGCACCTTCCGCGCCAGCGTCAAGCAATCCCCATGCCGCCTAGGCCGACAGTCACGGCATAACCGGAACAGGCCGTACGGACAGCCTGATCAGCCCCCGCAATAGCGGGTGACTTCATCCAGCAGCTTGCGGATGGACAGGGGCTTGGTGATGACCTGCTCGAACCCTTCGCGCAGGAAACCGGACACGGAATCGGGGTCGGCGAAGGCGGTCACCGCCACCACCGGCACCGACGCGGTCCGGGCGTCGGCCTTCAGTTGCTTCAACAGATCGACGCCGGAAATCTTGGGCAGTTGGATGTCCATCAGCACCAGGGCGGCGCCCGACGCGGAAGCCACCTCCACCAGGTTCTCACCATCGGTGGATTGGACCGTGCGATACCCGGCGATGGTCAGCGCCTGGTCCAGCAGCTTCATGTTCATCGGGTTGTCTTCGACGATGATGACGGTGCCGGTCATCCCCCCACTCCTTGCGGCAAATCGGCGCCCTCGCAGGCGAGTCCGCCGCTGTGGGCGGATATATCATAACTTTTGGCGAAGCGCGTGAATTCTGCCACCGGCAGCGGCCGGCCGATCATGTAGCCCTGAATTTCATCACAACCGTGTTTGGCCAGCAACTGGGCCTGCATCTCGGTCTCGACGCCCTCGGCGATGGTCTTCATGGACAACGAGTGGGCCAGCGAGATGATGGCGTTGGCGATGACGCGGCCGTCCTCGTCATGGTCCAGGTCACGCACGAAGGCGCGGTCAATCTTGACGGTGTTGACCGGGAAGCGCTTGAGGTAGGCCAGCGACGAATAGCCGGTGCCGAAATCATCGATGGACAGGGTCACGCCCAAGCCCGCCAGCTCGCGCAACAGCTTCAGCGTGCCCTCACCGTCCGACATCAGCATGCTTTCGGTCAGCTCCAGGTCAAGCCGGCGCGGGTCGATGCCGCTGTCGGCGATGGCCGCCGCCACGGAGAAGGCGAGGTCGGCGTCGCGGAACTGACGGCCCGAGATGTTGACACCGATGCGCAACGGCGCCAGCCCCTCTTCGCCCCACCTGCGCATCTGCTGGCAGGCCTGCTCCAGCACCCAGCGGCCGATGGGAACGATCAGGCCGGTTTCCTCGGCCACGGGGATGAATTTGTCGGGGGCGATAATGCCCAGTTCGGGGTGGCGCCATCGAATCAGCGCCTCGGCCCCCACCAGGCTGTAATCGGCCAAACGCACCTGGGGCTGGTAGAACAGCTCCAGATGGCCGTCCCGCAACGCATCCTTCAGCGAGCGCTCCAGCGTCAACCGCTCGGACACGGCGAAGGACATGGCCGCATCGAAGAACCCCAGGTGCTGGTCCGAGCGACGCTTGACCTGGTGCAGCGCCATCTCGGCGTTGCGCAGCAATTCCTGGGCGTCGTCGCCATCGCGCGGGAAGACCGAAACGCCGAAATCGGCGGCCAAGGTCAGTTCGTTGCCGTCGGTGTGAAACGGCTTCAGCACCCCGTCGCGCACCTGATCGACGACGCGGCGGACGGCGGGCAGGTCGACCAGGCTGGGCAGCACGACGGCGAACTCGTCGCCGGCCAGGCGCGCCGCAGTGCCGTTCACGCCGGCCACCGCCAGGGACAGGCGCCGCGCGGTCTCCTGCAGCAGCGCGTTGCCCACGTCGTGGCCCATGGAATCGTTGATGGTGGTGAAGCCTTCCAGATCGACGGTCACCACCGCCACATGCTGGCCCTGGGCACGCGCGCCAGTCAGCGCCTGGGTCAAACGCTCGGTCAGCAGAGTGCGGTTGGGCAGGTCGGTGAGCGAGTCGTGGTTGGCGAGATACGCCACCCGCTGGGCCAACTGCTTGTTCTCGGTAAGGTCGCGGATGGTGCCGGTGAA
>DATJKV010000100.1:0-4795 GCA_035491155.1 Magnetospirillum sp.
GGTACGCGCTCGCCTGCTCGTCGAGGCGGCTGGCCGCGTCGAGCATACGCGACAGATGGTCGAAGCCCACGGTGGAGCGGAACAGGGGGGTAAGGTCAAAGGTACGCATGTCGATCCTCCTTCTCGAAGCAACCGATGGAAAGAGGCGGGAGTGTTCGGGGCCCTCCTGAATGGACCGGCCGCCTGGCTACCCGTCTCCGCACGAACCCCTTGGGGGCGTCCGTACACAGGGGAAATAAGGGGAGTTTCCGGGTCGTCAAGTGCCGGGGACTATGGCGGATTTTCCCGCCCCTGCCGTTGAACCGCGCCAACCTCGCGGCCACCTCATGCATTGTGACCGCCAGGGCCATGGGCGTATTCCGACATAGGGCGGTTGCGGAGGAGGGAGGTTCCTTAGACCATGCAGCAGCCTGCCTATTTCAGCCGCACGTATGACGAAACGCTCGACCTTATGATCGAAGCGCGCAACTACATGGCGTATGTGGAACGGCGCGAGCGCACCCGTGTGGGGGGCATGGCGGGGCTGCGCATGTCGTGCGAGGCCATGCGGGTGACCTCGCGGCTGACCCAGGTGATGGCCTGGCTGATGATGCAGCGGGCGGTGCACGAGGGCGAGGTGGAGCAGGAGCTCGCCTTGTCCGAGCCCAACCGCCTGTCGGGCGGCGACGTTTGCCTGGACGACAGCTTCAGCGGCGATGAAGCCCTGCCCAATGGTCTCCGCAGCCTGCTGGACCGCTCCTTGAGCCTGTACCAGCGGGTGGCGCGGCTGGAAGCGCAGATGGTGACGCGGCTGAATTAGCCTGCGAACCAGCCTACTGCCAAATAACCTCGAACAGCGGCACCGCTTCCTTGAAGCCCTTGAGGTACTTCTCGCCCATGGGGCGGAACGAGGCGGCGCCCTTGCCGGTGGTCAGGTCCTTGACCACGCTGGTGCACAGGGTCTGATCGGCGTTGGTGGCGGCGCAGACGCGGGCGGCTAACTGGACGGTGGCGCCGAACAGATCGTCATCTTCCTCGATGGGTTCGCCGGCGTTCAGGCCGATGCGCAGGTGCAGCGCCAGATGGGGCAGGCGCTGGTTGTGCTGATCCACCTGGCGCTGGATGCTGATGGTGGCCTCGACGGCTGCGGCGGCGGTGGTGAACGAGGCCATGATGCCGTCGCCGGTATGCTTGACCTCCTTGCCGCCGAATTGGGCCAAGGCGCCGCGCACGATGGAGTTGTGCCGGCGCACCACCTCCTGGGCGGCGGCGTCGCCGCGCGCCTGGGTCAGATCGGTGGAGCCCACCATGTCGGTGAACATCACCGTGACGATCTGCGCCTTCTTGTCGCCCTTGCGGTTCCATTCCTGCAAGGCGTCGCGCATGGCGCGGTGGCCCCCGCCCTCGTCACCCAACATGAGGTCGCCCATGGCGTCGCGGCCGGCCTGGACCATGCCCAGATAGCGCGGCTCCAGCAGGTATTCCTCGAGCTTTTCGTAGAACTTGCGCGCCAGGTCGGCGCTGGTGCCCAGCGCCTCAAGCGCCACGCTCACCAGCTTGGCCTTGGCACTGTCGCCCAGCTTCTTGAATTCGCACAGGCCCTCGACTGCGCCGGCCAGGTACAGGTGCAGCGCGAACTTGGTGTAAGAATCCATGTTCGGCGCAATGCTCTTGGCCTGCGCCATGGCGCCATTGACGAACCGCATGACCGTGGGCTGGAGTGATTCGGCGGTGACCGCCTCTTTTTTCTTTTCCTCCTTGGCCTTCTCCTCCTTAGCCTTCTTGTCCGCGGGCTTCTTCTCTTCGGCCTGTTTCTTCTCTTCCTGGGTCTTCTTCTCTTCCTCGCGCGCCTTCACCTCATCCACCGGGTCGGGGCGAATCTCGGGCAAGGGCTCGTCGTCGCGGCTGGGGCGGATCTCGGGGAGGTCGTCCACCGCGGCTTTGGGCTCTGCGGCTTTGGGCACCGCGGTCGCGGGCGGCTCGTCGTCATCCGCGTCCTTGTCTTCCGGGCGCCGGCCGCCGCGTTGCTCATCGGCCAGGGCCTGGGTCGCCAGCTTGTCCAAGGACTTCTTGATGGCGCGATCGCGGTTGGGGTCCTCCGACACCGGGTTCGGGCCCGCACCGCCCAAAGAGAAATCGGGACGGCGGAGATGCGGCATCGCGGTCTTGCGCGGCAGGAAACGCATGGCCAGCGGCACCGATACCAGCAGGAAGATGCCGACGAACACCGTCAGCAGCAGCTGGTTATAGCCGTCGGGCGTCAGCGACCAGGTGAAGCCGATCTTCCACAGCAGCATGACGGCATTGGGGGTGATCTTGATGGCCAGCAGGGCGGCGGCCACCGCCACGGCGGTGATGGCCAGCAGGCGGGATAGTGTCTGGCGGGCGCGGGCGATTTCTTCCGGCGAACTGGCGCGCTTGCGCGGCGGCGGGGAGCTTGGGCGGGACAGGGGCCGGACGGGCGCGTTCACCGGTCTGCCGGCCGTATTGCCGCCACCCCCGCTGCCACCACCCGGGGCGCGTGGGGCCGGCTGAGCGGCTTGCGGTCGTGGTGCGGGCGCCTTGGCGCCGCTCACATAGATGTCGGCTTCCTCGAAGGCGTTATCGTCGGTGTAATAGGTCTCGCGCACCACCTTGACCCGAACGTTCAGGGTGTGCTCGACCTCCTTGGCTTCGTTGATGGCGGTTTCGCGCTCGGAGCGGGGAAAGCGCGCATGCAATATCCACCCACGACCTTCGAGGACGTATACCTCGTAGTGGACGATGATCATGGCGCCTACGTACCCCAATCCTCCATGGCCATTCTACCCTGAATGGCCGAGGGTAACGGCTTCCCCCCGCACGTTTGCTCTACCCGCTTAAAGAAAGGAAGTCCACGAAAAAGCAGAAAAAGGCCGCTCTGGCGAGCGGCCTTTCCTTGGCTGAACCTGATGGGCGGCGGCGCCAAGCCTGCCGCTCGTCAGATTACGACTTGATGCCGAAGCTGGCGAAGCGCTTGTTGAACTTCGCGATCTGGCCACCGGTGTCGACCATGCGATGGACGCCGGTCCAGGCCGGATGGGACTTCGGGTCGATGTCCAGACGCATGGTGTCGCCGGGCTTGCCCCAGGTCGACTTGGTCTTGAACTCGGTGCCGTCCGTCATGACCACGTTGATCTCGTGGTAGTCGGGGTGAATGTCGTTCTTCATGGCGTACCGCTCCGCAAATCGAAGGCGCCTCTATACAGAAAACGAACCCCCCATGCAAGCGTGGGTTTCGTTTTTTTGCGCCCAAATGCAAAAGGGACGCGGTCGCCCGCGCCCCCATATGTTGTGCCTGCCGTCGAAAACGGTCAGGTCGGGCGGTATTCCATGCTGAGCGTGGTGCGCACTGCGGCCAACAGGTCGTCGCGGCGGAACGGCTTGGGCAGGAAATGCTGCGCGCCCAGCGCGCGCACCCGCTCGGCCACGTCATGCTCGCGCCCGGCGACGCCGCCGGGGACGGCCAGCACGCGGGCACCGGCATAGCGCATGCGGGCGCTGCCGTCCACGTGGCCGGTGATGACCAGGTCGACGGGATTGGATTCGTGCATGTCACCGCCCGATTGGCTGTCGGCGGCCAGTTCCACTTCATATCCGGCGTCTTGCAGAATAGCCCGCAAGGAATGGCGCGAACGCACTTCGGGTTCGATGACCAGGATGCGGGTCATATTGTTTCCTCCCTATTCGGGCGTGCCGGATCCGCTGCGACCGCCTTCTGTGAGATCAGTATTCACGGTTACATGACTGGATGCAAATTATACTTAGGTGGAGAAACCCATCGGGGGCGGGGGAATGGGACCAATGGGATAGGCGGCTTGGCGGTTCGCATGGCCTCGGCTAGGATCCCGGCCCGAAAGTGACGGAGGCAAAGAGATGACCCTGGACGAAGGCCGTTTCGCCAAGCTGGCCGACGAGACGCTGGAGCGCATCGGCGACGCTGTAGACGACGCGCTGGGCGACGAAATCGATGTGGAACTCCAGGCCGGCATCCTAACCATGGCGCTACCCGGCGGCGGCCAGTACGTCATCAACAAGCACGCGCCCAATCGCGAAATCTGGATGAGCTCGCCGGCCAGCGGCGCCACTCATTTCGGTTACGCCGATGGCAAATGGGTGTCCACCCGCGATGCCGCCAAGGTGCTGGAGGAGATGCTGGCTGCAGAGCTGAAGGCCCGGTTCGGAGTCGAGGTGGAGTTTTAGGGTAGGCCACTTCCTAGTAACCGTCTCTCGGTTCAAGGCTCCTAGAGGGGAATCACTCCTGGCTGCCGCCTGAGCGCGGAGTTGCATTCAAGCCGTCTGGCCCACAGCTATGCTGCATTGTATATGTCCGGCCGATGGGTTTATTGCTCGAATACAATTAAACCCAGGGTTGGCCTGAGCAGGCCACAGCATTCTTTGGCCGGAGCGGCCATGGCAAGCATCGATGATCCTCTCGACCTCGTCCGCCGTGTGCGTAGTCGCGACGAATGGTTATCGGGAGACCTACGCCAGATACTGAACATGCTGCCGATCATGGTCTTCGTGGCCGAAGACCAGACCTGCCAATCGATGTATGCCAACGTGGCGGGGGAACGCCTGCTGCATGCGCCAGCGGGCGCGAACGTTTCAAAGTCAGCGCCTGACGTCACTATTCCCCGCCAGTTCGAGGTCTTCGCTGGTGACGGCACCCCGATCGCCGCTGATGATCTTCCGGTCCAGCGCGCTGCTCGCGGCGAGGAGGTTGTCGGCTGCGAAGTCGAACTTCGATTCAAGGATGGCGAACAGGCTTGGCTCTACGGCAATGCTACGCCCCTGC
>DATJKV010000101.1:0-5455 GCA_035491155.1 Magnetospirillum sp.
TGTTGATCACGGCGCCTTCCTTGGGGATGGAGATGCCAATGTTCTGCGGCGTCTTGGCTTCCTTGGCGCGGTTGCGCGCCTGTACCAAGTCGCCGACATAGCCCTGGGCCAGGCAGATATCGCCATTGGCCAGGTCGGCACGGTACTTCTCGGAGTTGACGTAGCGCAGGTTCGGGCGGATGGCGGTCAGCCCCTCCATGGCCATCTTCAGGTTTTCCTGGCTCTGCGAGGTCGGGTCCTGGCCCTTGAAGGCCAGGAAGGCCGGCACGGCCTCGGTGGGGGTATCCAGCATGGCGATGCCGCAGCCCTTGAACTTGGCGGAGACGGCGGGATCGAACAGCATGGCCCACGAATCCACGGGCGCGTTGGGGTCGATCTTCTTGATTTTGTCGATGTTGTAGCCGATGCCGGTGGCGGCCATCATGTAGGGCAGGCCATAGGCATTGCCCGGATCGACCTTGCTCAGGGTGGCCAGCACGGACTTGTCCACACCAGCGGCGTTGGGGATCTTGGACAGGTCCAGCTTCTGGTAGATGCCCGCCTTGACCTGCTGGGCGAAGAACGGCGAGGCCGACGGGAACACCACGTCATAGCCCGACTTGCCGGCCATCAGCTTGGTGTCCAGCACCTCGTTGTCGCCGTAGGTGTCGTACTTGACCTTGATACCGGTCTCGGCGGTGAACTTCTCCAGCGTGTCCTTGGCGATGTAGTCGGACCAGTTGTAGACGTTCAGAATCTTGTCTTCGGCTTGGGCAGCAGTCGCCGCGAGACCGACGAGGGCGGCCGCGGCGAGACGGGTAAGGCGAGCGAACATGGACGTCCCCCGTGCAGTTCATGGGTGGAAAAGTTACGGGAGCCTCCCAGCCTCCCAAACCAAGGCCGGTATGCCCCCACACGGGGCGCGAGTCAATAAAGCTTGATGCCTGACCGGCAACGGCTTTTCCGCACCGGCACGGGGCCTGCCTATTCCCGCCTCTCCCGTCGTCATGGCCGTGCTTGTCACGGCCATCCACGCGCTTCCGCAAACCCACATTGGTTGGACGGACCCACGTGGATGCGCGGATCAAGTCCGCGTATGACGGTGGAAGGAAATACGGTCAGACGTTCAGCAGCAGATACTCGCGTTCCCAGCTCGACACCACCCGCTGATAGGCGTTCCACTCGGCTTCCTTCACCGCCATGTAGGCGTCGCAGAAATCCTCGCCCAGGATTTCGCGCACGCCGCGCGCGCCCTTCAGCTTCTCCAGGGCGTCGTGCATATGCCAGGGCAGCGAGTGGGCGCGGGTGTAGCCCGAGCCGGCCAGCGGCTCGCCCGGGTCCACCTTGTTCATGATGCCGAGCAGTCCGCAGGCCAGCGAACCGGCGATGGCGAGATAGGGGTTGGCGTCGGCGCCGGCCAAGCGGTTCTCGACCCGGCGCGAGCTTTGGCCCGATTCGGGGACCCGCAGACCGACGGTGCGGTTGTCGCGGCTCCAATGCAGGTTGATGGGGGCGTCGAAATCGGGCACCAGGCGGCGGAACGAGTTCACGTTGGGAGCAAATATCAGCATCATCTGCGGCAGGTACTTGCGCAGGCCGCCGATGAAGTGGCGGAACATTTCGGTGTCGGAACCGTCATCGTTGGCGAACAGATTATGTCCCGTCTTGCGGTCCACCACGTTCTGGTGGATGTGCATGGCGCTGCCCGGCTCGTTCTGCATGGGCTTGGCCATGAAGGTGGCGTAGACGCCCCGGCGCAGCGCCACCTGGCGCACGGTGCGCTTGAACAGGAACACCTGGTCGGCCAGTTCCAGCGCGTCGCCGTGATCGAAGTTCACCTCCATCTGGCCGTTGCCGGCCTCATGCGATAGGGTGTCCACGTCAAGCCGCATCACCTCGGCATAGGCGTAAAGCTGGTCGAACAGCCCCTCGAACTCGTTGACCGCATCCACGCCATAGGCGGGACGGCCGGTTTCGGCTCTCCCTGAGCGCCCCACCGGCGGCTCCAGCGGATAGTCGCTGTCGGTGTTCTGCTTGACCAGGAAGAACTCCAGCTCGGGCGCCACGATGGGATGCCAACCCCGCTTGTGGTAGAGCTCGAGGACCCGCTTCAGCACGTTGCGCGGGCTAATCTCCACCGGACGTCCATCCAGGTAGGCGCAGTCGTTGATGACGCAGGCCGTCGGCTCGTCGTACCAGGGCACCTGGCGGATCGTTTCGGCATCGGGACGAAGATAGACGTCGCCATTGGCCACGCTGGTCACGTCCTCCTCGGGATAGTCGCCGGTGACGGTCTGCACGAAGATGCTCTCCGGCAGGCGCAAGCCCTTGTTCTCGGCGATGGAAACGAACTTCGCGGCCGGCACGATCTTGCCGCGCGCCACGCCGGACATGTCAGGAACCAGGCACTCCACCTCGGAAATGCCGTTGGCCTTGATCCAATCGGAGAACACGCTCATGAAACCCTCGGTCGTTTTGCAGCGTATGTTCCATCATCCTGCCAGTCGGCCGTGGCGAAAAGAGGGCGAAATTCCATTCCGCGCCCGCAACGGACACGAATTCCGATGTAGTTGAGCGTTTTCGGGAACAGGTATTGCATTACCCGCCCCATTGAAGGACATTACCCCCGCGAGCTCACTTTTTCTTGGCGACGCAGGCGAGCCATGGGTTTTTCCACGGTCCTGATCATCAGTTTGGCGGCCGGCGTCATCCTCATCGTTGGCGGCGGCCTGATGATGTACATGGGCAACTTGGTCAAGTCCGCCTATGACATCAAGGTGCAGATCAATACTGATGTCGAGGATCGCCTGACCAAGCTGGCCGAGGACCTGGACAAGAAGTCGCGCTGGATCAAGCGCGACCTGCTTGAGGAAATCGACAAGATCAAGATCGCCATCCAGACCGACAACGCCCGCAAGCTGGACGAACTGGCCGGCCCGCTGTTGAGCAAGGTCGAGGGTTTCGAGGCGCTCTTACGCAACGAGCGCGTCGAATGGGTCAAGGCCATCGAAGCCGACCGCCAAGCGATTGCCGGGCTGGACGGGCGACTGAAGACCGCCGCCCGCAAGAAGCCGGAAGAGGCGCCCAAGCCGCCCGAGCCGACACCGCTGGCCCTGGCCGAGGGCACCGAGGGAGCCCAGTCCGCAGTTCCACCCTCCGCCCCGCCGCCCGCGGCACGCCCCTCCGGCCCCACGCCGGTGGGCGACTTCCTGCAAGAACTGGGCGGCCGCTAGGGGAGGCACGCGGCCATGGCCTCCGCTTTCCATCACCGCCTTGCCCGCCGCCTGACCTTCGGCGGCCTAGCCATCGCCGCCCTGCTGGGCGGCGCCGTGCTGTGGCTTGACGTCGAGCGGGTAGACGAGCGCATCGTCGATATGGGGGCCACCGAGGCGCACGAACTGTCCCAGGCTTTGCCCCCCAGCTTGGATAGCCTGGATGCGCCCGCCCGCCAGGCGCTGGACCGCCAGTTGAAGGAATTCGTGGCTGAGCGCGCCCACACCCGCGGCGGCCATTTCGTCATCGCCGAACTGTATGACGGCAGCCGCAAATCCGTCGCCGACGCGGTGGTTCAGGACGCCAACGAGGTGGAAAAGGCAGTCGACCTGTCCAAGCACCATTTCCCCGAAAACGGCGAAACCTGGTACGCAAAGCACCTGGTGGGATCGCAGTTTTATCTGCAAATAGTGGCGCCCGTGCACGGCCCGAACGGGGATCAGATCGGCTGGTTCGAGGGCGTCTACCGCATCCCCCACGAGACGGTGGTGCAAATCATGCGCACCGGCATGCGCGCCACCATTCTGGTGGTGGCGGCGGTGCTGGCCACCACCGCGCTGCTG
Source organism: Magnetospirillum sp. (assembly GCA_035491155.1). GTDB lineage: Bacteria > Pseudomonadota > Alphaproteobacteria > Rhodospirillales > Magnetospirillaceae > Magnetospirillum. The sequence continues at coordinate 3,816 of DATJKV010000101.1, forward strand.
TATCCGCTGCTGGCCTCGCTGCACGCCGGCCTGATCGCCCGTTCGCGCGATCTCCTGCGCGCCAATCTGGGCACCCTGGAGGCCCTGGGCAGCGCCATCGCCAAGCGCGACAGCGACACCAACGCGCACAATTACCGGGTCACCCTGTACGCCGTCCGCTTGGCCGAGGCGGTAGGGCTGGCCGCCACGGACATTCGGGCGTTGATCAAGGGCGCGTTCCTGCATGACGTGGGCAAGATCGCCATCCCCGACGCGGTGCTGCTGAAGCCGGGCAAGCTGGACAAGGACGAGTTCACCGTCATGCGCACCCACGTGGCGCACGGCTTGGACATCGTGCGCCAGTTCGACTGGCTGACCGATGCTCAAGGAGTTGTTGGCGGCCACCACGAGAAAGTGGACGGCAGCGGCTATCCCGCCGGCTTGGCCGGCGACGACATCCCGCTCAACGCCCGCATCTTCGCCATCGCCGACGTATTCGACGCGCTGACCTCGCGCCGGCCGTACAAGGAGCCGTTCCCTTTGAGCCGGGCGTTGGCGATCCTTACCGAATCCGCTGGCAGCCACTTCGACCCTTCCCTGGTAAGCACCTTTGCCGCCATCGCACCGTCCCTACACGACCACTTGGCCGCCCTGGACGCCCCCGCTCTTCAGGCTGAGCTGCGCAGGCTGACCGAGGGATATTTCGCCGAGGCGGAAGTGTAGGCCAGCCCCTCTCCCGCGGAGTGGAAGAGGGCTAAAATAATCACTTCTCGCGCATGGCGGCCGCCAGCGCCCGGTCCAGCGGAGCGAGCAGGTATTGCAAGGCGGTGCGCTCGCCGGTGGTGATCAGCACGTCGGTCTGCATGCCGGGCGCCAGCGGACCGGGCAGTTTCTTGAGCGATTCCGGGTCCAGCGACACGCGCGCCAGATAATAGGGATTGCCGTTGCGCTCGTCGTGGAACAGGTCGGCGGAGACGTTGGTGACCCGACCGGTGGCGGGTGGAGTGATGCCGTGCAGGAAGGTGCGGAAGCGCACCCGCGCCTCGCGCCCGGTATACACGCGGTCGATGTCTTCGGGAGCCACCCGGGCTTCGACCACCAGATTCTCATGCTCGGGCACCACATCCAGCAGATCGTCGCCGGCCTGGATGACGCCACCCACCGTGTGGGTCTTCAGCCCCATGACCACGCCGTCCTGCGGGCTGCGCACCACGGTACGGCGCAAGGCATCGGTGACGGCGGTGAGTTGCTGTTCCAGGTCACGGGCCTGGGCTTCCACGTCGCGCAGATCGTTCGCCACCTCGTCCAGATGCTGATAGGTGATGTTGGCGATCTCGAGCTCGGTCGACGCCTGGGCCTGGCGCAGGCGGGCAATGCGGGCGCCGTAATCGTCGCGCTGGCCGGCGAGCCTTTCGCCCTCGCGCTTGAGGCTGAGCAGCTGAGGCAGCCGCCCCAGCCCACGATCCACCAGATACTGGTTGGATTTCACCTCCTGCTCGATCAGCTTGAGCTGGCGGGTGGCCGAGCCCTGCTCGGCCTCAAGCGCCTGGGCTTCGCGATCGTTCAACTCCATGCGCTTCCGCAGCACCGCCACCTGGCCGTCCAGCATGGCATGGCGGGCCTTGAACAACTGCTCCTGCGCCCGTATGACCTCGGCGGCA
>DATJKV010000102.1:0-12728 GCA_035491155.1 Magnetospirillum sp.
CCAAAGCCTTCATGTGAACACGGATCTGATGGGTGCGGCCGGTGCGCGGCACGCACTCGATCCAGGTCAGCGCGCCGGTCGAGCCCATCACCTGCCAGTCGGTGATTGCGGGCTGGCCCTTGGGGTCGCAGACGATGCGCCAGTTGCCTGGCGTCGAGCCGTTGCGCGGGGTGACCACCTTGAGGATGGGCTGCTCGATGCGGCCCGAATCCGCGGCGGGGCGGCCCTGCACCACGGTCCAATAGGCCTTGTCCACCCCTCCTGCCATGAACATCTTGCCCAGCCGGCTGATGGCCTTGTCGTGCCGGCCCAGCACCAGGCAGCCCGAGGTGTCGCGGTCCAGCCGGTGGGCCAGCCGGGGCGGCTTGCTCCAGCCGAAGGACAGGGCGTCCAGGTACAGTTCCAGATGGTCGGGAGAATTGGGGCCGGCATGCACGGGCAGGCCGGCCGGCTTGTTCAGGACGATGACGTCCTGGTCCTGGTAAAGGATGCGGGCGCGGATATCGTCGCGGGTCATCCGCGCCCGGTCCTGTTAACGGCGCTGGTGCGCGACCATCTGGGCGTCGACGGCGGCAAGCGCGGTGACGTTGACGATGTTGCGCACGGTGGCCGAGGGGGTGAGGACGTGGGCCGGCAGGCGGGCGCCCATCAGGATCGGTCCCACGCTCATGCCCTCGCCCAGCGCCTTGATCAGGTTGAACGAGATGTTGGCGGCATCCAGGTTCGGCATCACCAGCAGGTTGGCCTGACCCTTGAGGCGGGAATTGGGGAAGATGCGTTCGCGGATGTCCTCGGACAGCGCGGCGTCGCCGTGCATCTCGCCTTCCACCTCCAGGTAGGGGGCGCGCTCGTGCAGGATGGCCAGGGCTTCGCGCATCTTGGCCGCCGACGGCGAGCTGTGCGAACCGAAGTTGGAGTGGGACAGCAGCGCCACCTTGGGCTCGATGCCGAAGCGGCGCACTTCCTCGGCCGCCAGCAGGGTGTTCTCGACGATCTGCTCGGGCGTCGGGTCGGCGGTGACGTAGGTGTCGCAGATGAAGAAGGTGCCCTGCGGCATGATCAGCAGGCTCATGGCCGCCGGCACCTTGACGCCGTCACGCAGGCCGATGACCGCCGAGATGTGGCTCAGATGCTTTTCGTAGCGGCCGATAGTGCCGCAGATCAAGGCGTCGGCCTCGCCGCGCTGGACCATCAGGGCGCCGATCACCGTGGTGCGGGTGCGGATCACCGTCTGGGCGTAGTCGGGCGACACGCCCTTGCGCTCCATCAGGCCGTGATAGGCGCGCCAGTACTCGTTGAAGCGATGGTCGTTCTCGGGGTCCACCAACTCGAAATCGGTGCCCATCTTCAAGCGCAGGTCCAGGTCCTTGATGCGCTTGGCGATCACCTCGCGGCGGCCGATCAGGATGGGGAAGGCGACGCCTTCGTCCACCACCGCCTGCACCGCCATCAGCACGCGGCGGCCTTCGCCTTCGGTGAACACCACGCGGCGCTGGTCCTGCTTGGCGCGGTCGAACACCGGCTTCATCACCAGGCCCGAGCGGAAGACGAACTGGGCCAGGGTCTCGTGGTAGGCCTCGAAGTCGATGATCGGGCGGCGCGCCACGCCCGAATTCATGGCGGCGCGGGCCACCGCCGGCGCGAGCTTCAGGATAAGGCGCGAATCGAACGGCTTGGGGATCAGGTATTCGGGGCCGAAGGACAGCGGCTGCTCACCATAGGCGGCGCGCACCCTTTCGTCCGATTCCGCCATGGCCAGATCAGCCAGGGCGTAGGTGGCGGCCAGCTTCATCTCTTCGTTGATCTGGGTGGCGCCCACGTCCAGGGCGCCGCGGAAGATATAGGGGAATACCAGGACGTTGTTGACCTGGTTGGGATAGTCCGAGCGCCCGGTGGCGATGATGGCGTCGGGGCGCACCGACTTCACCTCTTCCGGCAGGATTTCCGGGGTCGGGTTGGCCAGGGCGAACACGATGGGCTTGTCGGCCATGGTGGCAACCATCTCGGGTGTCAGCACGCGCGGCGCGGACAGGCCCATGAAGATGTCGGCGCCGGGGATAACCTCGGCCAGCGTGCGGGCGTCGGTTTCCTGGGCGAAGACCTCCTTGTAGGGGTCCATCAGCTCGTTGCGGCCCTGGTAGACCACGCCCTTGATGTCGGTGACCCAGATGTTCTCGCGCTTGATACCCACCGAGACCAGTAGGTTGAGGCAGGCCAGCGCGGCGGCGCCGGCGCCGGACGCCACCAGCTTCACCTTGCCGATGTCCTTGCCGACGATGCGCAGCGCGTTGATCATGGCCGCCGCCACCACGATGGCGGTGCCGTGCTGGTCGTCGTGCATGACCGGGATGGACAGGCGCTCCTTCAGCTGCCGTTCCACCTCGAAGCACTCGGGGGCCTTGATGTCTTCCAGGTTGATGGCGCCGAAGGTGGGCTCCATGGCGGCGATCACATTGACCAGCCGGTCGGGGTCGAGCTCGGCCAGTTCCATGTCGAAGACGTCGATGCCGGCGAACTTCTTGAACAGGACGCCCTTGCCCTCCATCACCGGCTTTGCGGCCAGCGGGCCGATGGCGCCCAGGCCGAGGACGGCAGTGCCGTTGGTGACCACAGCAACAAGATTACCGCGCGCGGTGACCTCGACAGCGGCATTCGGGTCGGCGACGATGGCTTCGCAGGCGGCGGCGACACCCGGCGAATAGGCCAGGGCGAGGTCGCGCTGATTGGCTAAAGGCTTGGTAGGATTGACGGAAATCTTACCGGGAACCGGAAGCCGATGGTATTCCAGCGCTGCGTCGCGCAACTCTTCCGACATGCTCATGTACCAAAACCTCGGGTAATTTTATTATCTTGGGCGTCCGCCGGTGCGGTCAGGTTCCGGCATACGCCAACCGGAGCGAAACAACAAGTATGGAACGGCTTCAAAACGGCCGCTATGCGGAAATCCGATGTAGAAAACCGAAACCCCCGCTCGGGGCATGCCCGGCGGGGGTTCGATTTTGGTGCGACCGGGGAGACTCGAACTCCCACGACTTGCGTCACACGCACCTCAAGCGTGCGCGTCTACCAGTTCCGCCACGGTCGCATAGCCGGTAGAACCGCATCGGCAAGACAACGAAGGCTTGCCAACGAGGAGAGAGGGGAATACCAAACTCCCCCCGGTGAATCAAGCGGACTTTCCAGAGGCTGCCATGAACAATTCCATCGAATGGCGCGTGAGCGACGAGTTGGTGCCCTATGACGAGGCGCTGGCCTTCATGGAAGAGCGCGTGGCGGCCATCCGCGCGGGCACCGCACCCGAATGCGTGTGGCTGCTGGAGCACCCGCCGCTTTATACCGCCGGCACCAGCGCGGACCCCAAGGATCTGCTGTGGCACGACCGCTTCCCGGTCTACCAGACCGGCCGGGGCGGCCAGTTCACCTATCACGGTCCGGGCCAGCGCGTGGCCTATGTGATGCTGGACCTCAAGAAGCGAGGCGCCGACGTGCGCGCCTACGTGCACGACCTTGAGGAATGGTTGATCCGGACGCTGGCCCGCTTCACCGTCAAGGGCGAGCGCCGCGACGGTCGCGTCGGCATCTGGGTGGATCGCGGCCCAGGTCCCGGCATGAGCCGCCGTGAGGACAAGGTGGCGGCCATTGGCGTGCGCGTGCGCCACTGGGTCACTTTCCACGGCATCGCCCTCAACGTCGACCCCGATCTTTCGCACTTCCAGGGCATCGTGCCCTGCGGCATTACCCAGCACGGCGTCACCTCGCTGTGGGGCCTGGGCAACACGCCCACCATGGAGGACGTCGACTGCGCCCTGATGGCGGCGTGGGACGAGGTATTCGGCCGCCCCGGCGACGGCGGGGGCGAACAGGCGGTTAACCCCTCCGGCGCACTCACTCCCTTTAGGGATATCCACGTCCGCACCCGACGATCCGGGCGGGTGGCGTGGAATAATCCCCCTCCATCGAATGGTAGGAGGAAGCTGGCGTGCAGGTGGAAAAGACCCGCGAAGTGTTGAAGTTGTTCGAGCGGGCCGCGGCCGAGCATGGCACCTGGCTCATGCAGGTGCATGCTGCGCTGATGTTTCCCCATGCGGCGCCGATCCCGCCCTGCGCGCCCGATTCTCCCCTGGCGGTGCTGATCGCCTCCACCTGCGGCTGCGCGGATGAATTGGCCAGTTTTTTCCAATTGCGGGCCGCCATGCGGGGGCGGGCCGAGGTGATATTGCACAAACTGCGCCGGTACGGTCATGTGGACCCCGCGGACTACCAAGACTTTGCCGTTTCCGTGGATGCCTATGGCCGCGAGGCGCGGCGGGCGGAATGCCATTTCCGCCGCCTGCTGGTGGAGACCGATCCGCTCACCGGGGTCAACAACCGCCAGGGCATGATGCGCGACTTGCGGCGTGAGTGGACGCGGGGATTGCGGACCGGCCAGCCGGTCTGCGTGGCGCTGGCCGACCTCGATTTCTTCAAGCGGGTCAACGACACCTGGGGCCACGGAGCCGGCGACAAGGTGCTGTGCACCGCCGCCCGCTTCTTCCATCACCGGCTGCGGCCCTATGACACGGTCTACCGCTATGGCGGCGAGGAATTCCTGTTCTGCCTGCCCAACACCGACGCCGCCGGGGCCGCCCAGGCGCTGGACCGGTTGCGCCGGTCTTTGGCGCGCCTGCCGGTGACGTTGGACTGCGGTACGCGGGTGCCGGTGAGTTGCTCCATCGGTGTGGCTCAGATGGTTCCGGGCCGCTCGCCGGCCGAAGCGGTCGCCGCGGCCGACCGAGCCCTCTACGCCGCCAAGGATGCGGGGCGCAACCGGGTCGAGGTGGCACCCGCCCCTGATCCCACCCCTTCGGCGGAAATCATCGCTGCGCGGCTGCATCCGGCTATACGGGGCGTGGTGCGGCATTAGGGCGCGTTTGTTACCCCCGTCGGGGCGGCCCTCCGGCCGCATATCCATGTGCGTAATTCCCGCGAAAGCGGGAAGCCAGGGGAGCACTGCCAGCTTTTCCGCGACTCCTGGACTCCCGTTTTCGCGGGAGTGACGCACGGGGACTAGGGAGGGGCGCAACAACGCCCCAAATAAACCAAGCCCCGCGGGCGATCGACGCTCTTCGCGGGGCTTTTGGTCTGGGGCCGACGGTGTGTGGCCCTAGGATTCGGCGTGTCGCCGACGATAGTTATTCAGTTCTCTGTCAATAAGCGGTGCCTTACTCAAGGACACCTTCAAACAAACCCGGTGGCGTCATGCCGGTAATGCATCCTCCCTACCGGTTCGCTTAGTCCCGAATGGGGCTGAAGTGTTGGCCGGTTAACTTGGGTTCTGCCGGTTTATCCGCCCAACTCCTCTTGCTTTGTTACGGTCCTATTATGCCTCCGACTTTGGAAGGGAGTCAAGAATTCGGTGGGCGAGGGTGTGTGGCCAAAAAGCGAGGGGCGCCGTTTTCCGGCGCCCCTCGACCGTCCTGTGCCGTACGGGTGGGCTCATTCCACCAATTCGGCCAGTTTTTCGTCCTTGCCCGAGCCCTCGATGATCTCGAAGGCCAGTTTGCCGTCCTCGACGGTGACCTTGACCACGCCGCCCTTGGCCAGCTTGCCGAACAGCAATTCCTCGGCCAGGGGCTTCTTGATGTACTCCTGGATGATGCGGGCCAGCGGGCGGGCACCGAACTGACGGTCGTAGCCCCGCTTGGCCAGCCAACCGCGGGCGCCCTCGGACAATTCGATGGTGACGTCGCGATCGCCCAGCTGGGTTTCCAGCTGCATGACGAACTTGTCCACCACCTGGGCCACGATCTCGGGCGTCAAATTGGCGAACGGGATGGTGGCATCGAGACGGTTGCGGAATTCCGGCGAGAACATGCGCTGGATCGCCTCCTGGTCGTCGCCTTCGCGCACCTCACGACCAAAGCCGATGGCCTCCTTGGCCAAATCGGCGGCGCCCGCATTGGTGGTCATGATCAGGATGACGTTGCGGAAATCCACGTTCTTGCCGTTGTGGTCGGTCAGCCGGCCGTGGTCCATCACCTGCAGCAGGATGTTGAAGAGGTCCGGATGGGCCTTTTCAATCTCGTCCAGCAGCAGCACGCAATGGGGGTGCTGGTCGATGGCATCGGTCAGCAGGCCGCCCTGGTCGAAGCCCACATAGCCGGGCGGGGCGCCGATCAGGCGCGACACCGAGTGCCGCTCCATGTATTCCGACATGTCGAAGCGGGTCAGCTCGATGCCGAGGATGCGGGCCAGCTGGCGGGCCACCTCGGTCTTGCCGACGCCGGTGGGGCCGCTGAACAGGTAGCAGCCGATGGGCTTCTCGGGTTCGCGCAAGCCCGCGCGGGCAAGCTTGATGGCCGAAGCCAGCGCCTCGATGGCCTGATCCTGGCCGAACACCAGGGTCTTCAGGTCGCGTTCGAGGTTCTTCAGCGCTTCCATGTCGTTGGCCGACACCGACTTCGGGGGGATGCGGGCGATCTTGGCCACGATCTCCTCGACGTCCTTGACCGTCACCGTCTTGCGCCGCTTGGACTCGGGCAGCAGCATTCGCGCCGCGCCCACCTCGTCGATGACGTCGATGGCCTTGTCGGGCAGCTTGCGGTCGGTGATGTACTTGGCCGCCAGCTCCACCGACGCCTTGATGGCGTCGGGGGTGTAGCGCACCTTGTGGTGGCTCTCGTAATAAGGCTTCAGGCCGTTGAGAATCTTGATGGAATCCTCGATGGACGGCTCGTTGACGTCGATCTTCTGGAACCGGCGCACCAGGGCGCGGTCCTTTTCGAAGTAGTTGCGGTATTCCTTGTAGGTGGTCGAACCGATGCAGCGCAGGCTGCCCAGGCCAGCGCCGGCTTAAGCAGGTTCGACGCGTCCATGGAGCCGCCCGAGGTGGCGCCGGCGCCGATCACCGTATGAATCTCGTCGATGAACAGGATGGCGCCTTCGTAATTCTCCAGCTCGCTCACCACCGCCTTCAGGCGTTCCTCGAAATCGCCACGATAGCGGGTGCCGGCCAGCAGGGTGCCCATGTCCAGCGAGAAGATGGTGGCGCCCTTCAGCACCTCGGGCACCTCGCCCTTGACGATGCGGCGCGCCAGGCCCTCGGCGATGGCGGTCTTGCCCACGCCGGGGTCGCCCACGTAAAGCGGGTTGTTCTTCGAGCGCCGGCACAGGATCTGGATGGTCCGCTCGATCTCCAGGTCGCGGCCGATCAGGGGATCGATCTTGCCCTGCAGGGCCTTCTTGTTGAGGTTGACGCAATAGGCGTTGAGCGCGTCCTGGCCCTTCTTCACCACCTTCTCCGCCGTCGCCTCGTCATCGGCTCCGTGCACCGTCCGGTTCTGGCTGCGGCCGGGCGCCTTGGCGACGCCGTGGCTGATGTAGTTGACCGCGTCCAGCCGGGTCATGTCCTGCAATTGCAGGAAATAGACGGCATGGCTTTCCCGTTCCGAGAACAGGGCGACGATGACGTTGGCGCCGGTGACCTCCTCGCGGCCCGAGCTCTGGACGTGGATGGCGGCGCGCTGCACCACCCGCTGGAAGCCGGCGGTGGGTTTAGGTTCGGCGGTGCGGGGGCTGACCAGGTCGGCCAGCGAGTTATCGACGAATTCGGTTAGATCGCGGCGCAACCGGTCGATGTCGACGTTGCACGCACGCAGGACGGCAACCGCATCCTGATCTTCCGATAGGGCCAACAGCAGATGTTCCAACGTCGCGTATTCGTGGCGGCGTTCGGAAGCATAAGCCAGGGCTCGGTGAAGGCTTTGCTCCAGGTTACGCGACAGCATGCGGGCTCCTTCCGAAGGCTATTCCTTCTCTATGGTGCACTGAAGCGGATGCTGGTTCTGCCGGGCCAAATCCATGACCTGGGTCACCTTGGTTTCCGCCACTTCGTATGTGTACACGCCGCAGATCCCCACCCCGCGGGTGTGGACGTGCAGCATGATGCGCGTCGCCTCCTCGCGGTTCTTGTTAAAAAAGCGCTCGAGCACATGGACGACGAACTCCATCGGGGTGTAGTCGTCGTTCAGCATCAGCACCTTGTACATGGCCGGCTTTTTTGTCTTCGGGCGGGTCTTGATGACCACGCCGGTCTGGCCGCCGTCATCGTTGCGCTGGTCGTCTCGATGGTCGCTCATTTTCTCGCATGCACGGGTGTTGCCCACAGGTACACGCCTATAATATTGGGCGGAAGGGCCCGGCGAAAAGAGCCTCGTGGGGGGATACGAAGGTATCAGGCCGATTTCCGGGCAAAAAAATGACCCGGCGGGGGCTGCCGGGCCATTGGTCGTGGCTTGCACACGCAAAAGACATTGTGCCTTAGCGCTTGTGCAACTTCGTCAGCTTCTCGACGGTGTGGTGGACGCGCGCCTGGATGGGGGCCAGGGCCTCCTCGAACAGCTTGACCGTGGTGTTGGTCAGCTTCGAGCCCTCGGCCATCATGCGGTCCATCTGGCTTTTCACCAGGCTGGAATGCAGTTCGACGGCCTCGTGCAGGGTCTTGGCGGCGAGCAGCTTCTTGGTGGAGGCCAGGCTTTCCTCGACGGTCTCGTGGGTCAGCGCCATCACCGACTTGGACAGGTCGGTCAAGCCCCTGGTCAGCATCTGGCTGGCCTTGATGACGGCGTCCAGGTTCTCCTTGGCGGCGGCCAGCGCTTCCTCGGAGGACTTGATGGCCTGGGCCTGGGCCTTCTGGGCGGCTTCGACCTGCTCCTTGCCCAGGGCAACGGCCTTGGTGGCGGCTTGGCTCGACACCTTCACCACCTGCTCGACGGTCTCGGCGCCGGCGGCGACGGCTTCCTTGACGGCCTTGGTGGGCGCCTCGACGGCGGCTTCGGCCTTAGCGGCGGCCGGCTTGGTGACGGCCGGCTTGGCAGCGGCCGGCTTGGCCTTGGCGGCGGCCGGCTTGGCCTTGGGGGTGGCGGTGGCGGCGGTGGTCATGACGGCTGCGACTCCTTCGGCGCCCGGAGCCTCGCTCCGGGGAATGGGGGCTGATCGGAAGACGCCGCGTGCCTCATGTTGCGGCGCAACATTCGGTACTATGATCCTCGATCAATGGAGGAGTCAATAATACTTTGTTGCAGTGCAGCATGACTGTAGGCGAGTGCTTCAGCGGACCAGGCCGTGCTTGCCGACAGTCAGCTGGAATACCGGCACTTGTAACAAGCGCGCCTTGCTCTCCCACACCGGGTCCACGTTCCTGGGCCTGGCTTCGTTGACGGGAATTCCCGTGGTGTCGAGGGCGAACAACTGGCTGTCGAAGCCCATGGCGGCGAAGGCGGGCGAGGGGTACTTCCAGGCGGTGAGGCCGTAGGAGCCGTTCTTGCAGAACGCCGCCGTCCAGAAATAGGAGTGCGACGGCAGGTCCATGCCCACCGGCGGCGGGGCGAACATGCCGCCCTCGGTGAAGGCCGCCACCAGCTTGGCGTAGCTCGCGTCGTCCAGTTGCACCTTGGCCTCCACCGCGCGCCACGGCGCCAGCAGGTCCTCGCTGGTCAGCCGCGCCGCACTGCCCTGGTTGACCACCCGAATCACCAGAAGCTTGCGCAGGGAATCCAGCTCGTAGATGCGCAGCTGCTCGTCATAGACGGCGTTGAACACCAGCCGGTAGCGGTCGGGGACGCTGGTGTCGCAGGTGGATCGGATGTCCTCGCCTTCCACGAACGAGAACCAGTGGGTCTTGCGCTCCAGCGGGTCACCGATGTCGCCGCCGCGCCATGTGCAGCTGATAAGCGAAGCAACAACCAGAGCAACGGCCGATAGGCGCGACAACAGACCGGTCATGACATTATCCTTTGGGCGGTCATGGTTGAGCATTCGGATAGGAATTTGGTGGAATATCGTTGGTTAACCTGTCGTCAACCTGTCTAGGCCGAAAAACCCTTCCGGACAGCTGGGCAAACTGGACACGGACTGGCAATTTCTTTATCGTGTCCAGCTACCCACATATCGATACCAGTTGCAAAACGGAAGGTCGAGGAATTGAGCGCGGCCCGCAGCCTATTCGGATTCGTCTCGCGGTTTCCCCTGGTCTGCCTTGCCGTGCTGTTAATGGCCACGGCGCTATCCCATCCCGCCTCGGCGCGCGAAAGCCGCTATGGGGCCATCGTTCTCGACCATGACAGCGGTAACGTGCTGTATGCGGTCAATCCCGATCGCCGCTCGTACCCGGCGTCGCTCACCAAGGTGATGACGCTCTATCTGTTGTTCGACGCGTTGAACCAGGGCAAGCTGCGTCTGGACAGTACGCTGCCGGTGTCGGCGCACGCCTCGGCCCAGGCGCCGTCCAAGCTGGGTCTGGTGCCCGGCGACCGCATCAGCGTCGAGGACGCGGTGCTGGCGCTGGTGACCAAGTCGGCCAACGACGTGGCGGTGGTCATTGCCGAGGGGCTGGGCGGCACGGAAGAGGATTTTGCCGAGATGATGACGCGCAAGGCGCATCAGATCGGCATGGCCAGCACCACCTATCGCAATGCTTCGGGCCTGCCCAATCTGGGCCAGGTTTCGACGCCGCGCGACCAGGCGACGCTGGCTCGCTCGCTGATTCGCAACCACGGCGACTACTACCACTATTTCTCGACCCGCCAGTTCCGCTGGCGCGGCCAGCCCATCTCGAGCCATAACCGCCTGATGCTGCGCTATCCGGGCGCCGACGGCATTAAGACCGGTTATATCAACGCCTCGGGCTTCAACCTTATCGCCTCGGCCAAGCGCGACGGCCGCCGCCTGATCGGCGTGGTGTTCGGCGGCGACACCGCCGCCTGGCGCGATCGCAATATGGCTCAGATCCTGGATAAGGGCTTTGCCCGCGCCGGCAACGGCGGTGGTGCTCCCGACATCCGTACCGCCAAGGCCGAGGAAGAGGACCGCGCCGATCTCGACAACCTGATCGCCTCGGTCAAGCAGCCCTCGGCCAAGGTGGCCAAGGCCAAGGCCGCCAAGCTGAAGGTCGCCGCGCGCCGCAAGGCGGTGGAAGAGGAGGACGACGAGGGCGACGAGGATCCCGTTACCTTCGCCATCCAGGTGGGCGCCTTCTCCGACTACAAGCCCGCCCATCAGGCTGCCAGCGCCGCCGCCAAGAAGCTGGGCGGCTTGGTCAGCCGTGCCACCATCGACGTGGACAAGGCCAAGCAGGGCAAGCAGATGATGTACCGGGCGCGGTTGTCCGGCTTCACCGAGGACCAGGCCCGTGCCGCCTGCAAGCGATTGAGCCGGGCCCGCAAGGACTGCAAGGTGGTCCAGGCCAGCTAGAACGGCGCGAGGCGCAATACGTGATGCAGATGTTCTGCATCACGGTCTAATACGAAAGGGCGCCCGCGGGCGCCCTTTCTGTTTCATCCCTTCCGTACCGGCCTAGGCGCCAGCCCGGGCCGGGGACGTTGGCCCGAGGCGGCGCCGGGCATTCGGCCGGTCTTCAGCGCCTTGTCCATGAGTTGCTGGGTCTTGGGCAGGAAGGTGCGCTTGTGGCGCAACTGCCACTGCTCCAGCCGCCAACTCTTCTTCTGTGGCGCGATGTGGGGTGGACACAGGAACACATGCGCCATCACCGTGTGTCCCGACGCGGCACGCACCTTGATGGGATGCAGGCCGTATTCCCAGCCTTCGTAAACCTGCAGGCGATGCACCGTCTGCGCGTCGATTCCGGTCACCAGGGTTCCCTCGACCCAGCCCGAGGCGTGGGGCAGCAGCATGGGGTAGTGGCGGCCGGCAACGTAGACGCGACGAAAGCCCTGGGCGATGGCCGGCTCTACCGCATCCAGCGGCTTGCCGCACACCAGTTCCCGCACTTCGGGGTCCATCAAGGTGCCGTAGAAGAAAAGCTTCATCTATTGTCCGCCTTACCACACCGCCCCGCCAAACTCATGGTAGGGCGTAAGGCATATTATATCATCCTCTCGATCAGGTGCGCGCCCCGCGCGCCAATTCCCCCTTCCCCCGTGCCCGCCTCGCAGCAGAGCGGGCAGGGTGACTGGTTTGTCAGGGATATGAATGTCGAGGACGGCCGGGATGGGGCGGCCAGCGGCATGTATGTGGGCGCCAGATGCGCGGTGGCGCCCAAGGCGGCGACAGCGTTGGGCCATGGAGCAATGAGGCCAGCTAGGTGCGGCGCTCCGTCTTCTCGCTCAGTGGATGAAACGGATCCAGCGCCTCTTCCACCCTCAGTGGTGGGTTCAGGCGGTGGTGAATCTCGCCCACATGCTCGGTGGCGCGCCGGAACTCCTCCTCGATGTCCTGGCGTGCACGCTTCAGGTAATCGTCGAACTTGTCGGCGGGACGGCCCTCGGCATCCCAGGTGCGAAAGGCGCGGCGGCGGATGGCGTCCTCATCGAGTTCCATGGCGAAATCCTCCTAGTAAGATAGGAACAACGCCGCCATGGACCGGGTTCCACCATCAGGTGGGCGAAGTCACTCCGCTGGCGGCCAATTGGCCTTCCAGCGTTTGGCGCAGACGCTTTAGGCCTTCCGCCGTGGTCGCCTCGCAGCGGGCCACCAGCACCGCCTGGGTGTTGGAGGCGCGCAACAGCCACCAGCCGTCCTCGGTGTCCACCCGCACGCCATCGATGGCGTTGACCTTGGCGCCCGACGCGGCCAGGCGCGCCTTCACCTCGGCCACCACCTGGAACTTGCGGTCCTCGGGGCAGTCGAAGCGCATCTCGGGGGTGTTGACCATGTGGGGCAGGCGGTCCTTGCGTTGCGCCAGGGTCTGCCCCTCCCAGCGGGCGACGATGCCCAGCAGGCGGATGGCGGCA
>DATJKV010000103.1:0-4751 GCA_035491155.1 Magnetospirillum sp.
AGTTGGAGGGGCCGCGGTACAGCGACAGGCCGCGGATCAGGTCCAGCGCCCGGGCCATCTGATAATCCTGGGCCGGGTCGCCCATCTTGATCACCGGCGGCGCCTTGCCGTCCGCCGCCGCCGGCGTGGCGCCGGCGCTGCCCTCGGTGTCGCTGGGCGCGGCCTTGGACTCGGGGGCCGGCGCGGGAGCGGGAGCCGCCTTGTCCTTGCCGTCCTTGTCCTTATCCTTGCCGTTGGACTTGGCGTCGGGGTTCTGCAGCGCCTTGCGCAACGACGCCTCCGAGCGGCGCTCGCGCTCCGGCACGTTGATGGGCTCGACCTTGGCCTGCAGCACCTTGATGTCCGGCTCGATGCCCACCGCCTGGATCGAGCGACCCGACGGGGTGTAATAGCGGGCCGTGGTCAGGCGCATGGAGCCGTGGCCCGGCAGCGGGATCAGGGTCTGCACCGAGCCCTTGCCGAACGACCGGGTGCCCAGCAGGATGGCGCGGCGATGGTCCTGCAGCGCGCCGGCGACGATTTCCGACGCCGAGGCCGAGCCGTCGTTGATCAGCACCACCAGCGGCAGGCCGTCGGCGATGTCGCCGGGGCGGGCGTTGAAACGCTGGGTGTCCTCGGGCTTGCGCGAGCGGGTCGAGACGATCTCACCCTTTTCCAGGAAGTCGTCGGACACCGCGATGGCCTGGTCCAGCAGACCGCCCGGGTTGTTGCGCAGGTCGATGACGTAGCCGGCCAGGTCCTTGCCGATGTCCTTCTTCAGCTGGTTCACATGCTTGACCAGGTCGGTATGGGTGGACTGGCTGAACTGGGTGATGCGGATATAGCCGATGTTGCCCTGCGCGCTGGAGCGCACCGTCTGGATGCGGATGACGGCACGGGTCAGCTTGACGTCGAAGGGCTCGACGCCGTTGCGGCGCACGGTCAGGCGGATGTCGGAATTGGCCGGGCCGCGCATGCGGTCCACCGCCTCCGAGAGGCTGAGGCCCTGCACCGGCTCGCCGTCCAGGTGGGTGACGAAGTCGCCCGGCTGGATGCCGGCGCGGAAGGCGGGGGTGTCGTCGATGGGCGAGACCACCTTGACCCAGCCGTTCTCCATGGTCACCTCAATGCCAAGGCCGCCGAATTCGCCCTTGGTGTTGATGTCCATGTCCCGCGAGTTTTTCGGGTTCAGGTAGCTGGAATGGGGATCGAGCGACGACAGCATGCCGTTCAGGGCCGCCTCGACCAGTTCTTCCTCGTTCACCGGTTCGACGTAGTCCGAGCGGACTTTCTCGAACACCTCGGCGAACAGCTCCATCAGCTTATAGGTTTCTTTGCGCTCGGTGGCCGCCTGAGCGGGAACGAGCGACGTGCCGGCCAGCAGGGCGACAACGCCCGCCGCAATGATAGTCTTGCGAATCATCCACTAACCTTACTTTTCTGAGCGGTGAGCCAAGGCAAGGGGTTCACGGGCTGGCCATTCCGGCGCAGCTCGACATACAGCGTGGGTTTAGCCTCGTCTTCACCCATGATCCCGACGGGCTCGCCCGCCAGTAGACGTTGGCCGACGGTGGCGTCGATCCGGCCCATTCCGGCAAGCAAAGTATGATATCCCTCGCTGTGTTCAATGATCAAGAGCAGGCCATACCCCCGGAACGGCCCGGAAAAGACCACCTGACCGTCATAGGGCGCGATAACTTGGGCATTTTTGCGGGTGGCGATTTGCAGCCCCTTGTTGACCACGCCCATGTCGTTGGTTTGCCCATAACGGGCGACGATATGGCCTCGGGCGGGGAAGGGCATGCGGCCCTGGCCCTGGCTGAACGATTTCTCGGACGAGGTCGGGCGGCTGGCAGCAGCCTCGCGGGCGGCGCTCTCGGCGGCACGGGCGGCCTTCTGCGCGGCTAACTCTTTTTCGCGCGCCTCGGCCTGGGCCTTCACCTCCGCCTCGTGGGCGGCGCGGGCCTCGGCCATTTCGCGCTCCTTGCGGTCTTTCTCGGCCTTCTTAGCGGCGATCTCGGCCTCGTGCGCCGCCTTCTGCGCCGCCAGTTCGGCTTCGCGGGCGGCCCGCTTGGCGGCGATCTCGGCCTCGCGGGCGGCGCGTTCGGCGGCGACCTTGGCGGCGGCCTCGGCCTCGCGGCGCTGCTTGTCCTGTTCCAGGCGGGCCAGCAGGTCGCGCAAATCCTCGGCCTCGCCGGCCAATGCGCGCAGCCGGCGCTCGGCGGCATCGGATTCGGCCAGCGCGGCGGTCTGCAGGCTGGATTTGCGGATCCACAAATCCTTCAGGCGGGTGTGCTCGCCCTCCAGTCGGGTGGCGGTGGTGGCGATGCGCTGCTTCTGGGCGATGATGTCCGAGCGCAGGTGCGCCATCATGTCGATCTCGCCCTTGAGATTCTCGGCCGAACGCTGGATCTGTGGCACGGCGGCGCGCAGCAGGATGGCGGAGCGCACGGTGTCGGCCGGAGACTGGGGCTGGGCGATAAGCGCCTCGGTCGGGCGCCAGGCCAGGCGTTGCAGGGCGGTCAGCACACCGGTCATCTGCTGGGAACGACGGCGCAGGGTCTCGCCCTTGTCCGCCTCCAGGTTCTTGAGGTCCTCCAGCTGGGTTTCCAGCTCGGACAGCAATTCTTCGCTTTCCTGCGCGGCGCGGGCGGCGTTGACCATGTCCGAGCGGATTTGCCCCAGCTCGTCGGAAATCTCGCGCGCCTTGCGCTGGATTTCCTCGTGCTCGGCCCGGCTTTTCTTCAGCTGGTCCTCAAGCTCGCGCAGCCGCCGGTCAGCTGCGGCGGGGTCAGGCGCCTGGGCCTGCGCGCCGGCTGCCGCCAGCGTCAGGCCCAGGGCCAGTATGGCCAGGGTTATGGGGAGCCTATTCGGCCGCACGGCGCCCGGACAGCAGGGCATGGCCGGTCATCTCGGCCGGCTGGGGCAGGCCCAACAGGGCGAGCAGGGTCGGCGCCACGTCGGCCAGCTTGCCGTCGGCCAGCTGGGCGCCTGCGGGGCCGTTGACCATCACCACGTCCACCGGGCCGGTGGTATGAGCTGTGTAGGGCTCATGGCTGTCGGGGTCGGTCATCATTTCGGCGTTGCCGTGGTCGGCGCTGATCAGCATGACGCCGCCCGCCTTCCTGACCGCCTCGTCCAGCCGGGCCAGCGCGGCATCCACCGTCTCGACCGCCTTGATGGCGGCGGCCAGCACGCCGGTATGGCCGACCATGTCGCCGTTGGCGTAGTTGACCACGATCAGGTCGTACTTGCCCGAACCGATGGCCTCCACCAGCTTGTCGGTGACTTCCGGGGCCGACATCTCGGGCTGGAGGTCATAGGTAGCCACCTTGGGGCTGGGCACCAGGATGCGGTCCTCGCCGGGATAGACCTGCTCGCGCCCGC
The DNA here is from genome assembly GCA_035491155.1 of Magnetospirillum sp. Taxonomy (GTDB): domain Bacteria; phylum Pseudomonadota; class Alphaproteobacteria; order Rhodospirillales; family Magnetospirillaceae; genus Magnetospirillum. The sequence goes on from DATJKV010000103.1 coordinate 3,367, forward strand.
CGTTGAAGAAGAAGGTCACGTGGGCGTACTTCTCGGTCTCGGCGATGCGCAGCTGGGTCTTGCCGGTACGCGACACCACCTCGCCCAGCAGGTTGGACAGGGATTCCGCCGGAAACACGGTGGCGAGGAAGGCGTTGAGGTCCTTCGAATACTCGGTCAGTCCCAACTGGGCCGAGAACTTGACCGTGCGGGCGCGGGCGAAGCCGTCGAACTTGGGATCCACCAGGGTGTGCAGGATCTCGCGGGCGCGGTCGGCGCGGAAGTTGGCCATCATCAGGCCGTCGCCGTCCTTCATGCCCTGATAGTCGCCGATCACTACCGGCAACACGAACTCGTCGGTCTTGCCGGCGGCGTAGGACGCCTCGATGGCGCCGATGGCGTCGGCCGCGCGCGGGCCGGTGCCGAGCGCGATGGCGTCGAAGGCCAACTGCACGCGGTCCCAGCGCTTGTCGCGGTCCATGGCGTAGTAGCGGCCGCACACGGTGGCGACCTTGACGGCGTGGCCGGCCACGTCGCCCAGGAACTTGGCCATGAAGTCCTTGGCCGAGGAGGGCGGAGTGTCGCGGCCGTCCAGGTAGGCGTGTACGGCGACCTTAACGCCCCTGTCGGCGGCGATGCGGGCCAGGGCGGCGATGTGGTCCTGGTGCGAGTGGACGCCGCCGGGGCTCATCAGGCCCATGATGTGCAGGGTGCCGCCGGCCGCCTTCACCTTGGCGATGGCGTCGATCAGCACCGGGTTGGCCGCCAGCGAGCCGTCGGCCACCGCCTGGTCGATGCGCGGCAGGTCCTGCATGACCACGCGACCGGCGCCCAGGTTCATGTGGCCCACTTCCGAATTGCCCATCTGCCCGTCGGGCAGGCCCACGGCAAGCCCCGAGGTCTTCAGCTGGGCATGGGGGCAGGTCGCCATCAGCCGGTCCCAGGTGGGGGTGTCGGCAAGCGCGATGGCGTTGTCGGTGGGGTCATCACGATGGCCCCAGCCATCCAGGATGCACAGGACGACGGGGCGCGGGGCTTTAGCTTGGTCGGTCATGTCAGGCGCTAATCTACGGCTTTCGTGGAAGGTTTGCCACGCACGCGGGTGGGTAGGCGAGAGCCTATACCTTTTTGCCGGATTCGACCATGCGGATGCGCGCCTTACGGGGGGCGGCCGGGTCCAAAGGGAGCCTGTGGCGTCAGCGCCAACCCACTTCGCGGGCGAAGTCGCCCAAGGCGTGCTGGAGATGCAGCCATTCGGCGGGCGGCATTTCGCCCGCCTGCTCGGCCGCCGCCTGGGCGTCGGCGACCGCCTGGGCCAGCGGCGGCAGGCCGACACGCGTGCGGCGGGCGTCCACTTCGGCCTCGTTTTCGATGGGCAGCGGCGATAGCACGTGGTCGTTGTCCCA
>DATJKV010000104.1:0-7903 GCA_035491155.1 Magnetospirillum sp.
TGCGGTGTCGCAGGTTGCGCTGCACAAGGGCCAGAACCTGGCCGATTTGGCCGACAAGGTCGCTGCCCGCACCAACCTGGGGGTGTATTCGACTGGCCAGAGCGATGCCGCCATCGCTTCGGCCACCGATGCAGTGTCGCAGGCTGTGCTGCACAAGACCGCCAACCTGTCCGACGTTGCCGACCCGGCTGCCGCGCGCGCCAACCTGGGCGTCTATTCGACCGTCCAGACCGACGCGGCCATCGCCTCGGCCTCCACTGGGGTGTCGTCGGCAGCGTTGCAGAAGGCCCAGAACCTGGCCGACCTGACTGACACGGCGGCGGCGCGCACCAACCTAGGCGTCTATTCGACCACCCAGACCGACGCGGCCATCATCGCCTCGGCCACCACCGTGTCGGGCGCGGCGTTGCAGAAGAGCCAGAATCTGTCCGATGTGGCCGACAAGGCGGTTGCCCGCACCAACCTCGGCCTGGATCAGGTCGCCTATTTGAACCTGGCCCAGGATTGGACCAAGCCGCAGCGTTCCCAGGCGGTGCAGTCCGCGTCGGTGGGCGGTTCGGTGACGCTGGACTTCGCCCAGTACCAGACCTTCGACCTCTCGCTGACCTCGGCAATCACCTTCGCCAACCCGACCCTGACCGCCGCCATGGTGGGCCAGAAGGGCACCATCGGCATCACCCCCAACGGCTTCGCCATCGCCGGCATGGGCAGCCTGTGGAAGCGCGTCGGCGACACCGGCTCGCCCACCACCATCACCGGCGTGGGCCGCATCGACTATCACATCCGCGCGCTCGGCCGCATCGAGTACGCCTACAATGACGTGGAGGCCTGACCCATGTTGTCCGACACCATGATGCTGGGAGGCGGCCGAAAGGCCGCCTATTCCATTCAAAACTCGCTGCTGTTCCGTGGCGGGCAGTATCTCAGTCGCACGCCGAGCGTGGTCGGGAACCGTCAGAAGTTCACGATTAGGGTGTTGGTGCGGCGGGCGCAACTTGGCGTAGCGCAGTACATTTTCACATCAAGTGATGGCACTACGACTGACACCACGTATTTTTCGCTAGCTTTTACCGCCAATGACCAAATCTATGTCGGCGGTGGAGTAACACTGTGGCGGCAGACAAACGCGGTATATCGTGACCCATCTGCTTGGTTGGCGATCATTGTTTCCGTCGATACGACAACGCAGACGATTAATCTGTACGTCAACGGTGCGCAGGTTACGTCTTTCGCTACGAACAATGCGATTGGGCTTAACCTGCAAACCGCAGTCAACAGCGCTGTACAACATCGGTGGGGTGACCTGAATTCGACGGGACATGCCTACCTTGGTGCAAATATCGCTGAACCCATCCTTGTTGACGGTGCAGCGCTGACCCCGAGCTATTTCGGTCAGACTGATCCGGTCACCGGTTCCTGGCGTCCCAAGGCAGTTTCCGGCATCACCTGGGGCACCAACGGCTGCTATCTTGGCAAGCCGTGGAACAGCGCCAGCCTAGGCACCGACTACAGCAGTGTGTCAAATATTGCGGCGCTCAATCCGCAGGTGGCGGCCGTTGCTGGATATGCAACAACTTCCGCTTACAACAACAATGGTACCAGCTCATGGTATGGTGTTCTCGGTAATGTTTCTATTCCGCTAGGAGCAAAAGTCGCTTGGAAGGTCACGCCGCAGGAAAACTATGACACCAATAATGTCACGTGGGCTGGGGTGCTTCCTACCGGAGCAAGTCTGACGACTGGATATCTGACCGGACCGGGGGGTTATAATAGCGGTATGACGTCAGGTCAAAACATGGAAGTTTTGATCGACCGTGTGGCGCATACATTTGAAATACGCCACAATGGTGTTCTTGCTAATAATGGAGCTATTCCGTCTACAGGAGATCTTTGGCCGGCTGTTTTTTCCTACAACCAACTGGGTAGTGTGGATTTTGGCCTGAGCGGGTACACGCCACCGGCAGGGTATACATTGCTGGTTGGCGGCAACAACTGGACGCCGACTGGCTTTGCGGCCAGCGATGTGGTGAGTGATAGTCCGACGAATGTGTACGCTACGCTGAACCCGATTGGGGCTTTCTGGTCGTCAGGAACGTCTACCTACAGCGAGGGCAACACCAGCTGGTCTACGACAGGTAATGCGGCGACGGCGGCTACTGTCGCTCTTCCTGACGGAAAATGGTATTGGGAAATCCTCGCAACGACGCTCACTAACCGCACGCAGTGGGGGGTCGCGACTAGGACGTGTCTGACTGACACGAGCGGCAACGATGCCGTGTCAGGATTGTATGCGCACGACAGTGTTGGCATTCTCTATAATCAGACGGTACAGAACGCTTCATGGTCTGCGGCATCGTCTTCTGGAAGCATAGTCCAGGTTGCTTGCTACAAGAGTGGTGCTGCCGTTCAAATTTGGTTCGGCAACGGCGGAATTTGGTACAACGGCGGTAATCCGTCTTCGCTTGCAAGCCCAGCCTTGTCTGTTGTGGAAACCAACGACGTATTTCCGCTCCTGCGAAAGACGAACGCGACCGCTGCTACGTGCAGTATCAACTTCGGCCGGACTGCATTTACCTATGCGCCGCCCAACGGCTTCCAGGCCCTCTGCACCGCCAACCTGCCCGCTCCGACGATCACTCAGCCCAAGAAGCACATGGGCGTGGTGACGTACACGGGCAACGCCGGCACCAAGTCCGTGGTCGGCGTTGGTTTCCAGCCGGATTTCGTGTGGGTTAAGTCTCGCGGAACTGGAATTGAACAGGATCATCGGCTTTGGGATTCTGTTCGCGGAGTTACGAAGCAGCTATACTCGAACTTGACCAAAGCAGAAGATACGGTTCCTACGCCGCTGACTAGCTTTGACAGCGACGGTTTCAGTCTCAGCAATGCAAACGGCTCTAACGAGAACGGCGTGTCCTACGTCGCATGGTGCTGGAAGGCCAGCGGTGCCGCCGTTGCCAACACCGCTGGCAGCATCGCCTCTCAGGTGAGTGCCAACCCAGCGGCAGGGTTCAGCATCGTCACATGGACCGGCAATGGTGTTGCGGGTTCCACGGTTGGGCATGGATTGAGTGCAACGCCCAAGTTCATTATCATCAAAGTTCGTAACGGAACCTATGACTGGCAGGTGTGGCACTCGAATATAAACGCTACGCCGCAAAATGGGGCGGTGTTCCTGAATCTAACGAGTGCCTTCCAGACATCCCCAAACTGTTGGAATAACACCGCACCCACTAGCAACGTAATTACCCTTGGGTCTACGCTTTCAACCAATTCAAGCGGTAGCACGTACGTTGCCTATTGCTGGTCAGAAATCCCCGGCTTCAGCAAATTCGGCAGCTACACCGGCAATAACAGCGCCGACGGTCCTTACGTGTACTGCGGCTTCCGCCCGCGCTATGTGCTGATTAAACGTACCGACAGTTCCGGCGATTGGTGGATTCAGGACGCCACTCGCGATCAGAATAACGCCGTAAATTATGGTCTGCACGCTAATACGTCAGACATCGAATTCAATAATAACGGCGTTTTGGATATTGATGCGACTGGGTTCAAAGTCCGGGCAACCAATGTTGGTTGGAACGCCTCCGGCGGCACCTACATCTTCGCCGCCTTCGCGGAATACCCGCTGGGCGGCGGCAAGGTGACGCCCGCCAAGGCCCGCTAGGGCCTCAGGCCACATCGGCCCGCCCCCTGCCCGGGGGCGGGCTTTTCTTTTTCGTCATGACAGGAGGCCGCCCATGGACACCCTCCGGCGGGAGGGCGACGCATGACGCGCGTCGATTTTCCCGAATTCATCTGGATCTGGAATGCCCGCCTGGGCCAGGGCACGCCGCGTCACCACCTGCGCATGGCGCGCTGGCTGGCGCAGCATTGGCGTGGGCATCAGCGCGACATGCTGCTGATGGCGTTCCGCTCGTCCGGCAAGTCCACCATTGTCGGCCTGTTCTGCGCCTGGGTGCTGATGGGTGATCCCAACCTGCGCATCATGGTGCTGGCCGCCGATTTCGCCCTGGCCAAGAAGATGGTCAGGAACGTCAAGCGCATCATCGAGCGCCATCCGCTGACCCAAGGGCTCAAGCCGCCCCGGCGCGAGCACTGGGCCAGCGACCAGTTCACCGTCAACCGGCCGGGCGAATTGCGCGATCCCTCCATGGTCGCCAAGGGCATCGGCGCCAACATCACCGGCTCCCGCGCCGAGATCATCATCTGCGACGATGTCGAGGTGCCCAACACCTGCGACACCGCGCCCAAGCGGGCGGATCTGCGCGAGCGGCTGGGCGAGATCGAATATGTGCTGGTGCCGGGTGGGGCGCAGCTCTACGTCGGCACTCCGCACAGCTACTACACCATCTACGCCGCCGAGCCGCGGTTGGAGATGGGCGAGGCGAGGGCGTTCCTCGACGGTTTCGCCCGCCTGGAAATCCCCCTGCTGGACCATGACGGCGCCAGCGCCTGGCCCGAGCGCTTTCCGCCCGACAAGGTTGCCGCCCTGCGCCGGCGCAGCGGCCCCAACAAGTTCGACAGCCAGATGCTGCTGAAGCCGGTGAACATCGCCGACGGCCGGCTCGACCCCGACCGGCTGCGCCTTTACGACGGCGAGCTGGACTATGCCGAGGGCAACGGTCTGCCGGTGCTGTCGCTGACGGGGCGGCGGCTGGTCTCGGCCTCGTGCTGGTGGGACCCGGCCTACGGGGCGCCCGGCAAGGGGGATTCCTCGGTGGTGGCGGCCCTGTTCACCGATGCCGAGGGCGGCTACTGGCTGCACCGGGTGCAATACCTCACCCACGACCCAGGCTTGGCCGACGTGGACGAGGCCACCCAGCTGTGCCGCCAGGTGGTCGCCTTCGTCCGCGCCCTCTACCTGCCGGCGGTGACGCTGGAATGCAACGGGCTGGGCCGCTTCCTGCCCGGCCTGCTGCGGCGCGAGCTGGCGCAAGCCGGGCTTCCCTGCGCCGTCGTCGAGGCCCATTCCAGCCGTTCCAAGGACCAACGCATCGTCGACGCCTTCGACGCGGTGCTGGCCGCTGGGGCGCTCAACGCCCACCGCAGCGTCTGGACCACGCCCTTCATTGCCGAAATGCGTGAGTGGCTGCCCGGCGGCAAGGGCCGCGACGACGGCCTGGACGCCGTCGCCGGCTGCCTGCTGTCGCAGCCGGTGCGGTTGGGTCGCCCCGCCGTCCCGCTGGCCGAACGCCGCGAATGGCGGCCGGGCGGCGGCGGGCTCTCGGCACAAATCGATTTTGATATTTAAGGAGAACAAAGATGGATCATTGGACCATGGACCTGGCGTGGTGGATCACGGCGGTGGAGCTGCCGGCGCTGGGTGGGTTGTTCGTGCTGATCTGGCGCGGCCGCACCGAGACCGACAGCCGCATGGACGATATCGACCACAAGGTCGACGTGGTGGGCAGCCAGTCGCGCGAGGCGCTGGCCGCCTACAAGCTGGAGGTGGCCAAGACCTACGCCACCACCGGCACCCTCAAGGACGTGGAACGCCGCCTCACCGAGCATCTGGTGCGCATCGAGGCCAAGCTGGACGCCGTGGGCGGCGTTGGGGGGCGGGTATGAGCGATCCCATCCTGATCATCGACGCCGAGCCCGACGCCGAATCCCAGCAGGCGCCGGTGAAGCCCGGCTCGCCCGCCGACATCCTGGCCCGCACCCTGTGGGGCGAGGCGCGCGGCGAGCCGGTGCGCGGTATCGAGGCGGTGGCGGCGGTGGTGATGAACCGCGTCCGCCACGGCGGCTGGTGGGGCGACACCGTCGAGACGGTGTGCAAGAAGCCCATGCAGTTCTCGTGCTGGAACCCCGACGACCCCAACCGCGCCAAGCTGGAGCGGGTGGACGACAGTGACCGGGTGTTCCGCATCTGCGTGCGCACGGCGTGGCGCGCCATCGCCGGCGCGCTCGACGACCCCACCAATGGCGCCACCCATTACCACGTGCGCGGCCTCTATCCCCTATGGGCCCGGGGCCGCACGCCCACCACCGAGATCGGCAATCACGTCTTCTATGCCGGCGTGGAGTGACCGCTATGGCTCTTCTTGAAAGCATCCTGGGCCTGGGCGGTGACACCATCGCCAAGCCCATTGAGGCGCTGGGCAACGTCTTCGACAAGCTGTTCACCAGCGACGAGGAGCGCCTGCAGGCGCAAGCCGTGCTGGAAAAGCTCAAGCAGCACGAGGACGAGCTGCAGATGGAGCTGAACAAGGTCGAAGCCGCCAGCTCCTCGGTCTTCGTCGCCGGTTGGCGCCCGGCCATCGGCTGGGTCTGCGCCGCCTCGCTGGCGGTCTACTACATCCCCCGCTTTACCGTCGGCACCGGGTTGTGGGTGTGGGCCTGTCTGGCCGCCATCCCGCCGCATCTGGTGCCGCTGCCCGAGATGGGCATCGGCGACATCCTTGGCCTGGTGGGCTCCATGCTAGGCATGAGTTGGCTGCGCACCGAGGAGAAGAAGGCGGGCGTGGCCCGCGGATAGCGCCCCCCGCCCGTCATTCCCAAGCCCGCCATTCCGGCGGGCTTTTTTGTTGAGAAAGGACCACCCATGACGACTTTCGTCGAATACACCGCCAACGGCAGCACCGCGCTGTTCCCGTTCGCCTTCGCCATCAACGCCGCCGTCGAGTGCCAGGTGCTGGTGGCGGGCATCCTCCAGACCAGCGGCTACAGCCTGCGCGGCCAGGGCACCATCGACGGCGGCGCCGTCATCTTCGACAACCCGCCCGCCGCCGGCTTGACCATCACCTTGCGCAAGCGCGGCGACGTGCAGGTCAGCGCCGCCGATACCGCGCCCGCCCACCTGGCCGACAAGCTGGTGGCCGGCGCCGGTATGGCCATCGACACCGTGACCGACCCCGACGGTGCCCAAGTTCTGCGCCTGAGCAGCACCGGCAACGCCCTGGACAAGGCCGCCAACCTGGCCGACCTGGCCGACAAGGCGGCGGCACGGGCCAATCTGGGCGTCTATTCGGCCGACCAGACCGATGCGGCCATCGCGGCCTCGGCCGCCCAGGTGTCGGATGCCGCTCTGCAGAAAGCGCAGAACCTGAATGACCTCGCCGACAAGGTGGCGGCGCGCACCAACCTGGACGTCTACTCCAAGGCCGAGACCAACGCCCGCGACCAGGCGGTCCAGGATGCCGCGCTGTTGAAAGTCGACAACCTGGCTAGCGTGGCCGACAAGGCGGCGGCGCGTACCAACCTGGACGTCTACTCCAAGGCCGAGACTGACACTCGCGGCCAGGTGTTTCAGGATGCCGCGCTGCTCAAAACGGACAATCTGGCCGGCGTGGCCGACAAGGCGCAGGCGCGCACCAACTTGGATGTCTACTCCAAGGCCGAAACCGACGCCCGCGACCAGGCGGTCAAGGACGCCGCGCTGCTGAAGACTGACAATTTGGCTGGCCTGGCCGACAAGTCCGCGGCGCGGATCAACCTGGACGTCTACTCCAAGGCCGAAAGTGATTCCCGCGATCAGGCGGTGAAGGACACCGCACTGCTGAAGGCTAGCAATCTGTCGGACGTGGCCAACGTGACCACTGCCCGCACTAATCTTAGCGTCTACTCCAAGAGCGAAGTCGATGCCGCTGTCGCCTCGGTTTCGCCCGCGAGTTTGGGCGTCGGTTTGCCTGGTGCGGTCAATCTGAAGATTGCCGTCACAGGCGGCACCACCGTGAGCATGTCGGCTGGTTCCGCGGTGCTAGGCAATGGTACCGGCGGCGCCAAGATGCTTTCGGCAGTGGCTGTGACCATTGCCACCGGCACCGTAGGCGCAGGTGGTCTCGATACCGGTACTCTGGCCGCTGCCACCTGGTACGCGGTATGGCTGATCGCCAAGGCTGACGGCACCGTTGCCGGCCTGCTATCCACCAGCGCTAACGCCCCGGCCCTGCCTACCGGC
>DATJKV010000105.1:0-3532 GCA_035491155.1 Magnetospirillum sp.
CTGGCCAAATCCACCGCCCGCTCCGGCGGCGCTGCCGGCCTGGGCGGCTTCGGCGCCCTGTTCGACCTCAAGGCCGCGGGCTTCAAGGATCCCATCCTGGTGTCGTCCACCGACGGCGTCGGCACCAAGCTGAAGGTCGCCATCGACGCCGGCAAGCATGACACCGTGGGCATCGACCTGGTGGCCATGTGCGTCAACGACCTGGTGGTCCAGGGCGCCGAGCCGCTGTTCTTCCTGGATTATTTCGCCACCGGCAAGCTGGACGTGAAGGCGGGCACCGCCATCGTCGCCGGCATCGCCGAGGGCTGCCGCCAGTCCGGCTGCGCCCTGGTGGGCGGCGAAACGGCCGAAATGCCGGGCATGTACGCCAAGGGCGATTATGACCTGGCCGGTTTCTCGGTCGGTGCCGCCGAACGTGGCCAATTGCTGCCGTCCGAGGACGTCAAGGCCGGCGACGTGCTGCTGGGTCTCGCCTCGTCGGGCGTGCACTCCAACGGCTATTCGCTGGTGCGTCGCATCGTCGAACGCGGCGGACTGTCCTATGACGCCCCCGCCCCCTTCGCCCCCGGCAAGAAGCTGGGGGAGGCGCTGCTGGAGCCGACCCGCATCTATGTGAAGTCGACGCTGGCCGCCATCCGCGCCGGCACGGTGAAGGCCATGGCCCACATCACCGGCGGCGGCTTGATCGAGAACGTGCCGCGCGTGCTGCCGGACGGCGTGGTCGCCCAGATTGACGGCACCGCCTGGGCCATGCCCGAGGTGTTCAAGTGGCTGGCCAAGGAAGGCGGCGTCGCCGCCCACGAGATGGCCCGCACCTTCAACTGCGGCATCGGCATGGTGGTGGTGGTGGATGCCGCCAAGGCGGCCGAGGCCGCTCGCATCCTGACCGAGCACGGCGAGACGGTGTACACCATCGGACATCTGCGCGCCCGCCAGGGTGACGAGGCGCAAAGCCAGGTGACGGGGTTCTAGAGCGGCGCGCCTTTAATCTGAGGCGTCGCTCCTGCGAGCATTGAGCGAGCGGCCAAGCGGCCGGATGGCCGCGCCCGGCGAGGGGCAATACGTGATGCAGATTTTCTGCATCACGGTCTAGGGGGGATAAGGACGCGAGGGCGGCACGGCCCTCGCGCCCATGGAGAAGACCATGAAGAAGAAAGTCGGCGTTCTCGTCTCGGGTCGTGGCTCCAACCTGCAAGCGCTGCTGGATGCCGCCGCCGATCCCGACTATCCGGCCGAGATCGCCCTGGTCATCTCCAACATCCCCGACGTCTACGCCCTGCAGCGCGCCGCCACGGCCGGCGTGCCTGCCGTGGTCATCCCCCACAAGGACTTCGGATCCCGCGAGGAATTCGACGCCGCCATGCACATGGTGCTGGAGGCGGCGGGGATCGAGATCGTCTGTCTGGCCGGCTTCATGCGCCTGTTGAGCCCCGGCTTCGCCAAGGCGTGGGAAGGTCGGATGATCAACATCCACCCCTCGCTGCTGCCCAGCTTCAAGGGCCTGCACACCCACCAGCGGGCGCTGGAGGCCGGCGTCAAGCTGCACGGCTGCACCGTCCATCTGGTGACCGCCGAACTGGACGACGGTCCCATCCTGGTGCAGGCGGCGGTGCCGGTGCTGAAGGACGACACCGCCGACACCCTGGCGGCCCGCGTGCTCAAGCAGGAGCACAAGGCCTATCCGCTGGCTCTGAAGCTGATGGCCGAGGACAAGGTGACCGTGGACGGCAACCGCGCGCGGGTGGATGCGCCGGCCGGCGGAACCTTAATCAACCCCAAGTCTTGAAGCCCTGCGCGGGACACATACCCCCAATTCAGGCAAATAACATGATCTCGTCCTAAAGGTGACGTAGGAGGAATGTTCCTCCTCGATCCCGGAAGGCGCGCGAGATCATGCTCAACCAATTCTCCATTCCCAAGCGCATCGCCGGCGGCTTCGCCCTGGTGCTGACGCTGCTGGCGGCAGTCGCCCTCATCAGCGGCCGCGCCACCGATGCCGGCCGGATTGCCATCGGCGTCTATTCGGACGTGGCCAAGGCCGCCCTGCAGATCAAGGACGCCGACGTCCGCTTCGAGGAACTGCGCCGACACGTGCTGTCGGGCGATTACGACAAGGTCGACGAGACCCTCAAGCAGATCGAAAAGCTGGTGACCGACACCGCCCCCGCAGCCGGAACGCCCGAGCTGACCCAGGCGCTGAATACGGTCCAGCCGCTGCTGGAAAGCTATCGCCGCACCTTCGACCGCATCCGCGCGGGCCAGGCGCCGCTGGCCGAGTTGTCCGCCGCCGGCGACGCCGCCGTGCGCCGCATCGACCAGGTGGAGGAGCAGCAGCTCACCTATCTACGCGGAGTGGAAGAGGATTCCAAGGCCACGGCCACCCGCTCCGAGTACATCGACGGGATCTTGTCGGCCGTGGCTATCGGGCTGGGTGCGCTGATCGCCTGGGTGATCGGCGCCGGCATCGCCAAGCCCCTGCACGCCATGACCGCCGCCATGCGCCGGCTGGCCGAGGGCGACCTGGAGGTTGCCATCCCCGCCGCCAGCGGCAAGGACGAGATCGCCGAAATGGCGGAAGCCCTGGCCGTGTTCAAGACCGGCGGACAAGAACGCCGCCGGCTGGAACAGGCCGCCCATGCCGAGGACGAGCGGCGCGCCGCGCGGGCCCGGGAAATCGAGCGCCTGACCTCGGCCTTCGACACCCAGGCCACCGGTTTGGTGAGCACCGTCGCCGACACCGCCGCCGGCCTGACCGACACCGCCACAACCATGTCGGCCGCCGCCGACCAGACCAGCCGCCAGGCCACCGCCGTCGCCGCGGCGTCGACCCAGGCCAGCACCAACGTGGAGACGGTGGCCGCCGCCGCCGAGGAACTGGCCGCCTCCATCACCGAGATCGGACGCCAGGTGGCCCATTCCAACGCTATCTCGCGCCGGGCCGCCGATGAGGCCAGCCGTACCGACGCCGACGTGCAGGCGCTGGCCGACACCACCAACCGCATCGGCGAGGTGGTCAAGCTGATCAATGACATCGCCAGCCAGACCAACCTGCTGGCGCTGAACGCCACCATCGAGGCGGCGCGGGCGGGCGATGCCGGCAAGGGCTTTGCCGTGGTCGCCCACGAGGTGAAAGCCTTGGCCAACCAGACCGCACGCGCCACCGAGGAGATCGGCGGCCAGATCACCGCCGTGCAGGAGCAGACCCGCACGGTGGTGAACTCCATCCGCTCCATCGGCTCGGTGATCGACGAGGTATCCTCCATCGCCGGCGCCATCGCCGCCGCCGTGGAACAGCAATCGGCCGCCACCCAGGAGATCGCCCGCAATGTGGAGCAGGCCGCCGCCGGCACGGCGGAAGTCAGCACCACCATCACCGGCGTGCAGCAGGCCGCCGGCGACACCGGCACGGCCGCCGTCACCGTACTGGACGCCGCCCACCGCCTGTCCGACCAGTCGACGGAATTGCGCCGGGCGGTGGATGGGTTCCTGCGGGACGTGAAGGGAGCCTAAAACCGCCCTCTCCCGTCCCACG
>DATJKV010000106.1:0-9071 GCA_035491155.1 Magnetospirillum sp.
ATTTCGCCGAGGTGGGGATCATCCTCGGCGGATTCGTTCACGATCTCTTGCGCGACCAGGCAAACCGTCGCCAGCGGCGTGTTCAATTCGTGCGCCACCATGGCCGCCAACCCGCCCACCGCCGCCACCTTCTGCTCCTTCAAGAGCGCCGTGCGACTGGCCTCGTAGGCGGCGTCGATGCGGCGCGTCTCATTGGCCATGTTCCAGGTGAAGAAGGCGATCGAGGCGATGCCCACCGACAGCGCCACCCAGGCGCCGAAGACATAGACCGATGGAACCGTCAGAGGCTCCGGCCAGGGCAAGGGCATGTGCCCCAGCGTCACCGCGCTGACCCCAGCGGCGGCAAGGCCACCGATGGCGGCCGCGTGCCCCCCAGGCAACGTCGCGGCAGCCACGGCCACCGGTCCCATGACAAAGATGCAGAAGGGATTCTGCACGCCACCGGTCAAGCCGATCAGCACACAGACCTGGACGACGTCGAAGGCGATGTGCCACGCGGCGTTGCCCTGGGTCAGCCGGCGCATACCGCCGCCGCCAAGGACCACTGCCGTATTGAAAAACACCGCAGCGGCGATCACCGGCACCACGAGGGGCAGCAAGACGAGACCGGTATAGGCCTGGACAGTACAGACGGTAACCGACTGGCCGGCAATGGCCAGCCAGCGGATCAGAACCAGCGTTCCGGCGCGCGTCCGCAATACCCGACCGCCGCCGGCGCCGCTAGCCCACATCGCCCTGCCTCACGACCATTGGGATGGTGCTCCCGAGGAAAAACCGGGTCGATAGTAAGGTTAAAGCGAGGGGCCGAGTTTAACTTTCGCCAAATGGAGAATGTTTACATTAGCGATACGCCGAAAGGATTGCATTCGCTTCTGGGTGGGAGCACCGCGACCGCTTGTTCAGCTCACTCGGATGGTATCGGGAACGATGCCCATCTCCGCCAGTTCACGCAGGCGATTGAGCATCCGGGCACTGAGGCGATACCCGGAGCTGAGCAGCAGTTCACCCGTCGGAGCCGTCAGATCCTCGGCGAGGATGGCGCCTTCGGCAAGGCTGCACGGATGGTAACGGCGGCCGCCCGAAACGAGGAAGCCTCCGTGGCGGGCGCCACAGCGGTTATCCTCCGCTGCTGCTGGCGCTGAGGCTTTGCAGCGCCGCCGCCAGTGAGGTGTCGGCGGTCGTGTCCGTGCCGGAGGTGTCGGAGGTTCCGGAACTCATCTGCGCCAGAATGTCGGACAGAGAGGACGTTTGCGACTGGGAGGAACCGTCGCCGAACAAGCCGAGCAGGGCGTCGTTCTGATTGAACATGCCGCCGGCAAGGGATGAGGCATCCGCCGATGTGTTGTCCTGGCCAAGGACTTCCGCCAACGAGGGCCCTTGCGCAATCATGGCGGTGACAAGATCCTGCAACTGCCCTTTGATCTGATCGTCGCTGCCGCCCAGGGTCTGCTTGACGGCAGTGGCCGCCTTGTCAAGCAACGAGCGGGTGCCAGTGGGATCGGAGGTATAGGCCGCTTGCAGCTTGGCTTGATCCACCGCGAGAGTGCCGTCGCTCTGCACGGTGATGCCAACACCGGCCAGGGTCGCCTCGCTGCCGGGAAAGGTCTGGGTGAGAGCCTGACCAAGCGCCTTGCCAAGGGTCGAGGCGGGGCCGGTGTCGCCGGCCAGTTGCTCGCCGCTGCCGGTCAGTCCGCCAAGGCCGCTCAGCAAGGAGTTGACGCTGTCGGCCAGGGTATTGGCCGCTCCCAGGGTTTGGCTGAACCCGAACGGAACGCTGACCGACATCGTCCCTGTGGCGGTCAGGGTGGCGCTAAGGCTGTTGCCGATGGAAACCGTATTGGTGCTGCTGGTCTGCATAGTCCCGCCGTCCACGGCGTATTGGGCGTCCTGGGCAAACTGGGTGTCCTGCAGGCCGGAGAAGGTCGGCGCTGCCGGGTCGTAGGACAGGGCGTCGATGCCAGAGAGCTGGAAGGCGTTGGCAACGCCGGTCTGGCCGGTAACCTGAAGTTCGTACTGACCGTCCGCCGCCTGCACCACCGACGCGGTCAGGCCGGCTCCGGCGGCATTGATGGCCGCGGCGACGCCGTTGAGGGAACCATCGGAAATGGCCACGCTGACTGGGTCACCGGCAGCGGTAAAGCTGTTCGCTGCGGTATCGTAGCTACCGGTCTGGATGCTCAGCGTCCCGGTGGCGATCACGGCCTGGTTGGCGGCGGCGAATCCGCGGCTGGTCACCACCTGCGCCTGGGCCAGTTGCCGCACATCGACGCTGTGAGTTTCGGTCAACTGTGTGCCGTTGCCCAACTTGACGGAAAGGTTCGGGTCGCGCTGGTCCATGGAGGCGAGCGAGCTTTCCGCCTGGTTCACCAACTGGCCCAATTGCCCGTAGCCCAGCAGCGCGCCCTGACTCCGCTGCTGCCCAAGCGACAGCACGTAGGCGGGGTCGGACTGTGCCGGGCTGGCAGAGGAGGTATCCGTCGCACTCTGCTTCGTGGCCGTCGTGGCCTGCAGCAGACTGTTCATCAGGGACGAGGAGGTGATGCCGCCAATGGTCATGGCCGAACTCCCGGGGAAATAGGGGCAGGAGGACGCAAAGCAACAACCGTGCCACCGCAATGCGTTTAATGGGGTCGACCTAAGGACGACAAAGCCATCGGTCGCTCCAGGCCAGGAGAAGAAAAGTCTCGGCACAAATTTTGTGTGTTTATGTGCAGCACTGACTGTAACGCTATGTATCTGCAATGTAACAATGCACGCGGCAATATCTGCCGAGCATGGTTATCTTTGTGGGAACATTCTGCCTGGCGAAAGCCCATCATCAGGCACGGGTTAGCCCGGGAACAGCGGAAATTTTCTGACCATTCCCGTTCATCACCCCAAGCAACAAGGGCCTAGCCGTTTCCGACTAAGCCCTTGAGCTTCTTGGTTGCATGGGCAGGACCTGGGCTTTGTCGAACTTGCCTCGCTCGAGGCCGCCGAGCCGCTCTCACAACACGGTGAAGGCGAAACCGACGGCAATGGGCACGGCATAAGGGATGTAATGTTTGCCGTTGATCTGTTCGAATATGGGTAGACGCCAGCCATGGGCCACCGCCCAGCCCGAAACGCCCATTTGACTCGCCATCACGACCGCCAAGGCCAGGGCGCCGCCGACCAGCGATAGGTTGAGCAAGAGCAGCGCCAAGTCTGAGAAGCCGGCCCATAATGCGACGGCCGAAAGCAGCTTAGCGTCGCCCCCACCGAAACGCAGGCCTGCGGTGTAGAGCAGGAACGTGACGGTCAAAACCGCGCAGCCCGCCAAACCATGTAAAGCGGCGTCGTGGAGCGACATGCCGGTCGAAAGGGCATGCACGGGGAAGAGCAGGACGATGCCCAACGGCACCGCATTGGCGATGCGGAATTTGGCGATATCGGTCCAGACGGCATAAAGCAGCAGCCCAAACACCGTCCACAGGGCGGGCGAATGGATCATCTGCCGTCGCCTTTCAACGCCGTCAACCGATCCAAGTTCTGGGCGGCTACGGTTTCGAAGTTGGGACTTTCAGTCATGGCCCGCGCCAGATAGGCCTCGGCTTCGGCGAAGTCGCCGCGCTTCATGGCCACGTAGCCGACGTTGTTCATCACGACCGGCAATTTTTCACGCGGCACCCCCTTGGTCGCCTCGCGGTAGTCGCCCCGCGCGGCAATGGCGATGCGAAGGTTGTTGAGGATGATCTCGCTGCCCGCGTCCAGTTCCAGCGCCTTGCGGAAATCGGCTACCGCGAGGTCTGCCTTGCCGGCCAGCAGGCGCGAATAACCGCGGTTGTTGTAAAGCACCGCCGAGTTCGGGTTGCCTTCCATCGCCTTGGTATAGAGCTCCGCCGCCTCGTCGGGGCGGTGGTTGAGATCGGCCAGCAGGGCCAAGCCGTTGTAGGCCCGCCACAGCTTCGGATCGGTGGCTACGGCTTCGCGCAAGTCCTGGGCGGCTCCCTCCCGATCGTTTTGCACCAACTCCACCAAGCCCAGCCCCTGCACCGCCCGCCCCCGGTATTCCGGCTGGCCACGCAATTCCCTGAAAATGCGCTTGGCCTCGCCGGGCTTGCCCAAGGCGAACAGGCATTCCGCCATGCCATACTGGGCGGCAGTCGATTTGGGATCGGCCATAAGGACATATTGGTAAAGCTCTGCGGCTTCATTGAAGCGACCCGATCCGCGAGTGGTGTCGGCCGCTTCAGTCAACGCAGCGATGTTCTGGCCCGACGCGTTCTGGCCCGACGCGTTGGGCGGAGCCTGGGTTGGGGCCTGCGCGCAGGCGGAGACAAGCAGTAGGACGAGTACGGCAAGCGATCGATGGCAGGGCATCGGCTTCTCCTAGACGTGTGGACGTTCAGTTACGGGAAGGATACGGCGCCTCGCCCAACACCAACCGTGAGCGGGACAGGCCGACCAGTTCCAAACGCGGGCGTTTCTCGGGCGACCTGCCCCCCTTACCGGGGGACGGTGGCGTGCGCTTCTCCACCAGGCTGGCATTGGCCTTGATCACCGCGTCGTCGGGGCGGAGTGCCAAGGCGCGGCGGAAGTATTGGCGCGCCTGCTCCGGCCGACCGGCAATCAACGCAGAGAAAGCCATGTTGTTGAGGGTGTCCCCGTTCTCCGGTTCGATCTCGAGGGCAAGCTGGTAGAAGGGCGCCGCCTTGTCGGGCAAGTGCAGGTCGTCATAGGCGGCAGCGATACCGTTGAGCGCCGGCACCGAGCGCGGCGATAGCCGCAGCGCCTTGTCGAACAGCGCCAGCGCCAACCCGGCGCGGCCCGCCAACAACTGCCTCTTGCCGGCGTCATAGGCCTCGTCAAAGGCGGGCTGCCGAGTGCCCTGGTGGGAGAGCAGCGGGCGTGTCTCCAGGTGGGAGCAAGCCGACACCAGCAGCAGCGACGCAACCCATGCTTTGCTGATCAGTGCCCCCATGACATGCCGCCCGAGATGGAGTGGAGAGTCGCGAAAATGGTGAAGAGGACCGGGGTCATGACTGCCGCCATGATGGCGGGCAGGAAGCAGATGACCGCCAGCACCGACAGCTTGACGCCCACCTTGTGGGCCAGTTCTTCGGCACGCAGAATCCGCCGCGACCGCAGGTCGTCGGAGAAGGCGCGCAGGGTTCCGACGATACTGGTTCCCAGCGCATCCGACTGAATCAGCAGGTTGACCAGCGACACGGCCTCGTCGATGCCGGTCCGGGAAGCCAGCGTGCGCATGGCGTCGGTCCGCGAGCGGCCCGCCCGCAACTCGCTGCTGACCTGGGCCAGATGCTCGGACAGCACGGGATGGGGGGCGGCCAGTTCCTCGCCGACCTTGAGGATGGCGGTGTCGATGCCAAGTCCGGCCTCGGAGCACACCAGCAGCAGGTCAAGCATGTCCGGAAAGCCTTCCCGGGCCAAACGCTGGCGGCGAAGGCGGCGGCGAGTGACGTAGCGGGCGGGGAGGAAAAACCCCAGCAGGGCCGCCATCGTGACGGCAAGAAGCAGCTGATGCCGGTCCATCACCAGCACGGAGGAGAGTGCGAGGACGGCCAGCGGCAGCGCCACCCCAAAGACAACCCGGAAGCCGTAGAAGGTCCGGACCGCCCGGGGAGAATCGAAGCCAGCCTGCAGCAGCTTCAGTCTCATTTTGATCCGTCGGCTTTCGCCATCGGGAACGAAACGGTCACTGATCCGCGTGGTCATCACCTCGTCGAGCGGGCTGCCCTTGCGGATCGACAGCAAAGCAGCCCGACCACTTGGCTCGAACAGGGAGCCCACCGCGAACACCAGGAAGGTGACGGCAAGGACTATGGCAGCATCCATCAGGAGTGGCATTGACATGGCGATGCTCACACTCGAAAGTTGACGATACGGCGAATGGCGAGGATGCCGACGAAGGTGACTGCCGCCGCCCCCCCCATCACGTAGGCAAGCTGGGGATGGGAGTAGACCTCGGCGTAGTAGTCGGGATTGATCAGCACCATCAGGAAGACGATGGCAAACGGCACGATCGACAGGATATTGCCCGACATGCGCGACTGGGCGGACAGGGCCGAGACCTTGAGGCGCAGGATCTCGCGCTGCTTGATGACCGTCGCCAGCGATGCCAGCACGTCGGCCAGATTGCCACCGGTGGCCGAATGGATGCGGATGGCGGCGACCATGTAGTGAATCTCGGGGCGGACCAGGCGGGCCGACATCTTCTCCAGCGCCTGGCGCAAGTTGAGGCCATAGGCCATGGACTGGTGAATCAGCCGGAACTCGCCGCCGATCGGCTCGGGCATCTCGTCGGCAATCAGCTTGATGCCGGTGGGCACCGGATGCCCCGCCCGGAGGGAGCGCACCAGCATGCCGAGTGCATCGGGAAGCTGGCTGACCAGCCTGGCCATGCGCCGGCGCCGCGCCATCACCAGCACTCCCAGAGGCAATGCCAGACAGGCCAGGATCGCAGCGGCGGCCACGTTTGGTGGGAAGTCGAGAAGGAGGGAGACCGTGGCGGTAAGCGCCAACAGCAGGCCGACGAACGTCAGCACGCCGACCGGCGTGCCAACGCCGCTGGTGAGCACCAGATTTTCGACCGCGCGTATGGTGCGGGTGATCAGCGCGAGACCCAGCCACGGGGCAAGGCCGTCACCAAGCCGCTTGCGCCGCAGGCTTTCCTTCGGCGCCGCGTCTTGCTGTGCCTGGCGTTCGGCGCGAAGGGCGGCGATCGCCTCGATCAGGCAGAAGATCACCAGGAAGAAGACGGCAAACAGAAACAGGATCAGGCCCATGGCGGCCTCCTAGTCGAGGCGGTGCGGGGCGAAGATGTCGGACGGCAGGGCCAGGTTTTGGCTGGCCAAGCTTTCAGCAAAGGCCGGACGGATGCCGGTTGCCTCGAAGACGCCCCTGATGGTGCCGTTCTCGTCGGTGGAGACGCGGCGGAAGCGGAAAATCTCGTTGGTGCTGATGACGTCACCTTCCATGCCGGTAATTTCCTGCAGCGACACTAGGCGACGCTTGCCGTCCGAGCCGCGCGTCAGCTGAACGACGACGTGGATGGCCGACGCGATCTGACTGCGAATGGTCCGAGGCGCCATTTCCACACCGCCCATGCCGATCATCTGCTCCAGCCGCGACAGGGCGTCGCGCGGGGTGTTGGCATGGATGGTGGACATCGAGCCTTCGTGGCCGGTGTTCATGGCCTGCAACATGTCGATCGCCTCACCGCCGCGCACCTCGCCAACGATGATGCGGTCTGGGCGCATACGCAGGGCGGCACGCACCAGGTCGCGCTGGGTGATCTCGCCCCTGCCCTCGGCATTGGCGGGACGGGTCTCCATGCGGCGCACCAGCGGCTGCTGCAACTGCAGCTCGGCCGCGTCTTCGATGGTCACCACTGTCTCGCCGTGGCCGACGCAGCCCGACATGGCGTTCAACAGCGTGGTCTTGCCGGAGCCGGTGCCGCCTGAAATCAGCACATTGAGGCGGCCGCGCACGATGGCCTCCAGCACCTGGCGGACTTCCGGGGTGATGGCGTCGCAGGCCACCAGGCGGGCCAGGTCGAAGGGGATTTTGGCGAACTTGCGGATGGCCAGCAGCGAGCCGTCCACCGCCACCGGGGGAATGACGGCGTTGACGCGCGAACCATCGGGCAGGCGGGCATCGGTGATGGGCTGGCTTTCATCGATGCGGCGCCCGACGGTCGAGACGATCTTGTTGATGATGCGCAGCAGGTGCCCCTCGTCCTTGAAGCGCACCGGCGTGATCTCGATTTTTCCGCCCCGCTCGACGCTGACTTGGCGCGACGTGTTGACGATGATGTCGGATACCGTCGGGTCCTTGAGCAGCGGTTCGAGCGGACCAAGGCCGAGCAACTCGTCGATGATGTCGACGATCAGGATTCGGCGCTGCTCCTCGCTCAGCGCCGTCTCGTCACGCCTCAGCATGTCGCCGACCAATTCGCCGATTTCCTGGTCGAACTGCGCCCGCGGCATGCGCTCGATCACCGAAAGGTTGATCTCGTCGATCAGCTGCTGGTGAAGGCGCATCTTGAGGTCGAGGAAACGTTCCTCGTCGCTTGACGGCGAGGATGGGTCGGGGGCCGCGCCGGGCTCGGCGGGCGATTCTTCGATTTCAGGCACGGGGGCAGGCCGGCGGGTCTTGCCGAGGAAGGACAGCATTGGAGAATCTCCGCTACGCGTGGCAGGAACGGAAGGGAAAGGTCAACCCCAGCGGCGGGTAGGTATAGTGGGCGGAGACGCAGACCGGGCCGGAGGTCACCGTGAAGCCCGAGGCCGGAACCAGGCGCATCGCCCGCTGGGAGGCTAGTGCCTGGATTTGCGCGGTAGTGGCGCAGCTTTTGACGTCGATGGCGCCGCAGCGGGCGGCTTCCTCGACCGCATAATTCACCGTGTTCACGATCCACAGCAATTGGCCGAATTCCACGATGAACAGGATCACGGTCAGGAAGGCCGGAAAGAGCAGGGAGAACTCCAGTGCGGTGGCTCCCCGTTCACTGTCAAAGAAAGGTCTCATGGCCGGTGCCCTCAGTTGATACGCACGACGGTGGCGGCGGAGAACGAGGACGCCGTCCCGGCCCAGTGCAGAATCGGGGTGAATGATGCCCTAGCATTGACCGTCACGTAGGTTCCGGCCGCCTGTTTTCCGGAACAGGCACCGATGCCGGCCGTGGAGGCGCATCCCGACGTGGTATTGGTGGGGGCTGGCGTGGCCGTCACCCCGGTCAGCAAGGTCGAGGTGGCGACGGCGTTGGCGATGCCCGCGGCATCAAAGCCCTTCACGATGGCGTAATTCGCCCCGGACTGCGACGCCGCCCGCGCCGTCTGGGCCTCAACGGCATCCCAGCCAACATCCACCACGCCAAGCATGATGGTCAGCAGCACCGGGAAAAGGATGCCGAATTCCGCTGCCGCGCTGCCCCGTCTGTCGCCGAACATGGCACTCTCCTATTCAACCAAACGGGTTTGGCCGATGGTCTTGAGACCCAGCGACGAGCAGCCGCTGTCGGTGATGTTGACATTGCCGCTCAGCGCAACGCTGTTGGCGACCAGCTGAGTACAGCCGTTGCCACCGCT
>DATJKV010000107.1:0-1778 GCA_035491155.1 Magnetospirillum sp.
GATGTGGACGCCTCTGCTGCTGTGGGTGCTGGTGTCGCTGCACCCCCTCTACGGACTCTATGCCGTGGTCAGCGTCACCATCCTGGTGGCCCTGGGCATCGCCAACGACCGGCTGACGCGCGAGCGTTTCACCAAGGCCAGCGCCGAGGTGAACCGATCGCTGTCGGCGCTGAACTCCACCCTGACCAACCCCGAACTGATCGACGGCATGGGCATGCTGCCCGGCCTGGCGCGGCGCTGGTTGCGCCAGAGCGACGCCGCCCAGGCGGAGCTGGACACGGCGGCGCGGGCCGCCATGTTCTTCGCCTCCGCCTCCAAGACCGCGCGCCTGCTGATGCAGGGCGGTATCATCGCTCTGGGCGTGGTGCTGGTCATCCGCCACCAGGCCAGCCCAGGCAGCATGATGGGAGCCAACCTGCTGGTCGCCCGCGTCCTGTCGCCATTCGAGGCCATGGTCACCGGCTGGCGCCAGTGGCTGTCCCACGCCCATGCGCTGAAGCGGGTGTCCGCGTTGCTGAGGGGCCACGCCGAGCTGCGCACCGAGCAGGCCTGGGGCTGCGAGCGCGGCGGTTTGGTGGTGGAAGGCCTGAGCTACACCCCGCCCGGCGCATCTCGTCCGGTGCTCTCGGACGTGTCGTTTCGGGTGGAGCCCGGCGAGGTGCTGGCTATCACCGGCCCGTCGGGCGGCGGCAAGTCGACCCTGGCACGGCTGCTGGTGGGGCTGATGCCGCCCGGCTCGGGCGCCGTGCGGCTGGGCGGCAATCCCGTCCACGCTTGGGAGCGCGAGGATTTCGGCCGGTACGTGGGCTATGTGCCGCAGAACGTTTCTCTGCTGGACGGCAGCGTGTTCGACAATATCGCCCGCATGGAGGACGTCGAGGCCGGGCCGGTGGTCGAAGCCGCCAGCAAGGCCGGCATCCACGACATGATCGGCCGCCTGCCCATGGGCTACGACACCTGGGTGGGCGAGAGCAGCTTCGCCCTGTCCGGCGGACAGCGCCAGCGCATCGCCTTGGCCCGCGCGCTGTTCGGCAATCCTCGCCTGCTGGTGTTGGACGAAGCCAATTCCAGCCTCGACCACGTGGGAGAGGCCGCTCTGGCCCATGCCGTCATCGAGGCCAAGCGAGAGGGGGCCGCCGTGGTGGTGATCACCCACCGTCCCGCCGTGCTTGCTACCGCCGATCAATTGCTGGTGCTGAAGGGCGGGCGGGTCGAGCGTCTTGTGCGGGTGGAGGAACCGCGCCCCGCCCTGGCCACTCCATCCCTTGCCGTTTCCCATGCCTGACAGGACCCGACTATGACAGCGATGATTCCCGCCTGGCAGTCCCAACTGGACCACGAGGCTAAGGCGCCCTCCTTGCGCGGGCTGGTGATGGCGTCGGTGGCCGTCATCGGGCTCGGCTTCGGCGGCTTCGTCACCTGGGCGGCGCTGGCGCCGCTGGACAGCGCCGTGCCCGCCAACGGCACCATCGTCGTGGACGGCAAGCGCAAGAGCGTCAGCCTGCTGGAATCCGGCATCCTGCGCGAATTGCTGGTTCACGAGGGGCAACGGGTGGCGGCCGGCGACGTGCTGTTCCGCCTGGATGAGACCCAGGCCCAGGTGCAGGTGTCCAGCCTGACCGCCCAGTACTGGGCAGCCGTGTCCAAGGCGGCCCGCCTGCGGGCGGAGCAGGAGCAGCGGCGCACACTGGAGGTTCCGCCCGACCTGGCCCAGGCCGCCGCCTCCGATCCGGCCGTTGCCGCCATTGTCGCCAACGAACAGCGCCTGTTCGCCAATC
>DATJKV010000108.1:0-2641 GCA_035491155.1 Magnetospirillum sp.
CAGGGCCATGACGCCGTCGGTCAGGCGCATCAGCACGGCATCCAGCCGGCCGCCGTAATAACCGGCCAGCAGGCCCAGCATCGTGCCCACCAAGGCCGCCAGCAGCGCCGTGGCGGCGGCCACCGCCAGTGAGATGCGACCGCCATGGGCGAGGCGCGCCAGCACGTCGCGGCCAAGCTCGTCGGCACCCAGCCAATGTTCGGGCGAAGGCGGCGCGAAGATGGCGCTCAAATCCATCGCCTCGGGGTCTTGGGCAATCCACGGCGACAGCAGCGCGCCGCCGGCCAGCACCAGCAGCACCAGCAGGCCCGTCAGGAAGGCATAGTCGCGCCGCAGCAGGCGCCAGATGCGGGCGGCGGGGCTCATCGGTAGCTCACTCGCCGGTCCAGCGCCACGTAGGCGAGGTCCGCCAGGATCGAGCCCAGCAGGGTCATGGCGGTAGCCAGCAACAGGCCCACCAGGGCCAGGTTGAAGTCGTTGCCCATCACCGCGTCATAGATCAGCCGGCCCATGCCGGGCCAGGCGAACACCGTCTCGGTGATCAGTGCGCCCGAGAACAGGCCGCCCACCTCCAGCGCCAGGATGGTGGTGACCGGGATCAGGGCATTGCGCAGCTGGTGTGCCAGCACCACGCGGACAGGACGGCAGCCCTTGGCGCGGGCGGTGCGCACATAATCATGATGGGATTCGCCGATCATGGCGGCGCGCATTTGCCGCATGTACTGGCCGATGCCGGCCAGCGCCAGGGTGGATACCGGCAGCACCATGTGGCGCAGGCGGTCGGGCAGGCTGCCGTCGCCCACATCCTCCATCCCCGAGGCGGGCAGCCACCCCAGCTGAACGGCGAAGGCCAAGATCAGCATCAGGCCCAGCCAGAAGGTGGGTACCGACACCGAGGCGAAGGCCAACAGGTTGATGGCGCGGTCAAACAGGGATTCGGGCCGCAGCGAGGCGAGGATGCCCAGCGGAATGGCGATGAGCAGCGACAGCGCCAGCGAGGTCACCATCAGCAGCGCGGTGTTGGCCAATGCCGGCGCCAGCGCCTGCAGCACCGGGCGGGCATACAGGCGGGAATAGCCCAGCTCGCCCTGCGCCACCTGGGCCAGCCAGCGCAGATAGCGTTCGGTCCATGGCTTGTCGAGACCGTAAAGCGCCTTCAGGCGCACGGCGTCGGCCGCCGTCAGGTGCGGGTCGCCGGCGATCATCAGGTCGATGGGGTCGCCGGGCATCAGCCCCATCAGCCCATAAACCACGAACGACATCACCAGCAGAACGGCCAGTGATTGCAGCGCTCGTGACAGGACATGATGGCTCACGAGCGGCCCTTGCCCTTCTTGGGCTTGTCGCGCTGGGCGGCCTGGTCCTGCTGCTGGGCGGCAGGTTCGGTGTTCCAGCTCCAGTTCTCCACCCAAAGGGTGGTGGGGTCCTGGTGGCCGGTGGGCACCACGCCCTTCAGCGCCTTGGGTAGGATGAAGGCGTCGGCGCGGAAGAACAGCGGCAACGCCGGCAACTCGTCGGCATAAAGGTGTTGAAGCTCGCGCCACAGGGCGACACGCTTGGGCCGATTCAGCTCGACCTCGATGGAATCGATCAGCTCGTCCATGCGCGGATTGGCGTAGCCCGGGTAGTTCTGGCCTGACCAGTTGTTCTTTTCCGACGGGATCTGGGAAGAGTGCAGGTTGCTGCGCGGCACGCTTTCAGGGGCCGAGTACCAGGCGAACAGCGCCATGTGCGGGAACTTGCGCTTGGTGACGGTGTCGCCGAAAAATACCCGCGGCGGTTCGACCTTGAGGCGCACATCGGCGCCCACCTTGCGCCACTGGGCCTGGAGCACCTGCGCCACCAGTTCGCGCGAGCGGTTGCCGGCGGTGGTGCCCAGTTCCAGCGCCAGCGGCTCGCCCTGGGCGTTGCGGCGCACGCCGCCGCTCATCTTCCAGCCGGCCTCGTCCAACAAGGCCGCCGCCTTGGCAGGGTCGTAGCGATACTTGGGCACGTCGGCGGCGTACACGCCGTCCAGCGGATTGACCGAGCTGTGCGCCACCGGCTGGCGACCGTCGAACAGCTGCTTGTTCACCGCCTCGCGGTCCAGCGCCCACAGCAGCGCCTGGCGCACCCGCTTGTCGGCCAGGATGGGCGAGGACAGGTTGAGGTCGATGTGCTCGTAGACCAGGCCGGATTTGAACAGCACGTTCCAGGCCTGGCCGTTGCGCTTCTCGAACGCGATGGCCTGGTCAAGCGGCAGTCCCAGCTCGCCGGCGATCATGTCCACGCCGCCCGACAGTAGGTTGGCTTCCAGCGCCGCCGTGTTCTCGATGGTCTTGACCACGATGCGCTTGAAGGCCGGCTTGGCGCCCCACCAATGGGGGTTCGGCTCCAGCACGATGTGGCTGCCCTGGGCGACCTGCACGATACGGTAGGGGCCGTTGTACAGGCCGGGATTGGTGGTGTCCTGGTCGTAGGCGGTGCGGTTGCGGTACTCCACCGGTTTCTCGAACCGCTCCCGCTCGATGTGGGCGGGCAGCACCCGCAGGTCGTTGATGGCGTTGTAGTCGAAGGTCAGCCGGTCCACGTGCAGGACGAAGGTCTTCTTGTCCTTTACCTCCACCTTGAGGATGCGGCGGTACAGCTCGCTGTCGGACAC
>DATJKV010000109.1:0-4228 GCA_035491155.1 Magnetospirillum sp.
GGGCGAACAGGTCGCGCCCGTGGAACGAGGCGGACAGGCGTTCGGGCCGCCAGGCGATCTCCCAGCAGCGCACCCGCTCGCCCCGGCGCAGCGCCAATTCGAACAGGCCGTTATCGGGTCCCACCAGCCAGCGGCCGTCCACCTCGGCCATCACCGGCCGGCGGTCGCCGCCCACGCCGGGGTCCACCACCGCCGCCACCACCATGCTGGCCGGCCAATAGGGCAACAAGGCCGCCAGCAGGTAGGCCGCCGCGTGGGGATTGACCGCCGGGGCGTCGGACATGAGCTCCACCACCGGCAGCCCGGGGGCATGCATCATCAGCGCGCACTTCATCTGCCCCACATAAGGGCCGGAGGGGCCGAAATCGGTGAAAATGCCAATCGGACGTTGCATGCCAGCCCTCCGAAGACCTGAAAAAGACAACCATTATTACCAGCGCGCACTTTTCCAACGATTCAATTCTTCGCATGCGCACATGAACATGGCCAAGAGGAAGATTAAACCTTTCTAATAACCGCTCCAACGATCACTCCTGGCCTTTGCATCATATTGATGAAAAACGCCTCCCATCCTTTTGTCTCTCTTGTCCTTCTGTGCGGATCGCGGCTAAGGTGTACCACTTTTGGAATACACGAGGCTGACACTAGCGTCGGCGCTGGACAGCGAGGTTTGGGTGAGCAGGCTTCCTCCCCCCCATGACCCCATCCCGGCAACACTGCAGCGGAGCCCGTTGCGCATTCCGCTCATCACCGCCCTGGTCCTCGGCCTCGGCTCCACCGTTCTGGCGTTGGCGGCGGGCCGCGAGGTGCTGGGCGCCGCCCTGCCCGGCCCGCTGGCCCTGGGCGGATGGCTGCTCAGTCTGGGACTGGGCATCTTCGTGATCCTATCCAGCCGTGCCGGCGCGCCGGATGCCGAGGCCTCGGCGCGGGCGCGCGAATTGGCGCGCGATGCCGAAGCCTGCCTCGACACCGTGCTGACATCGCTGCCCGACGCCCTGATCATCGTCGATGAGCGCGGCTACATCCGCAAGTTCAACCCCAGGGCGGTCAGATTGTTCGGCTATTCCGCCGATGAAGCGGTGGACGAGCCGGTGGACGGCCTGCTGGCCGAGCCCTATGCCCGCCAGCTGCGCGAGCGCTGGAAGGCCTATATGGCCGATGGGTCCGGCGATCTGATCTCCACCGCCCGCGAGGTGCTGGGCCGGCGCAAGGACGGCAGCGTGATGCCCATGGAACTGTCGGTGGCCCAGTTGCTGCGCGACGGCGAACGGCGCTTCATCACCGTGCTGCACGACATCTCGGCGCGCAAGCGGGCGCTGGCCCGCCTGGACGTGGCGGAAAAGGTACTGGAATGCACCATGGAAGGCGTCATGGTCACCGACCGGCGCGGCACCATGCTGTGGGTCAACCAGGGCTTCTGCCGCATCTCGGGTTATTCCCGCGAAGATGTGCTGGGCCAGAACGCCGGCATGCTGAAATCAGGCATGCAGGGCCCCGACTTCTATTCGGTCATGTGGAGCCAGATCCGCCAGACCGGCGAATGGGAGGGCGAGATCTGGAACCGCCGCAAGGACGGCGAAGCATACCCCGAGTGGCTGACCATCAAGGCCATCACCGACCCGTCGGATCAGGTCACCCGCTATGTGGGTGTGTTCTCGGACATCTCGCGCCACAAGCGGGCGGAAGAGACCATCCGCACCCTGACCTATTACGACCCGGTCACCCGCCTGCCCAACCGCCACCTGTTCATGGACCGCCTGGCCCAGGCGCTGGAGCGGGCGCTCCGCTCGGGGCGCAAGCTGGCGCTGGTGATGATCGGCCTCAACCGCTTCAAGCAGATCAACGAGACGTTGGGCCACCAAACCGGCGACCAGTTGCTGCGCGCGGTGGCCGATCGGCTAGGCGCGTCCTTGCGCGGCCACGACACCGTGGCCCGCTTGCGCGGCGACACCTTCTGCTGCCTGCTTACCGACCTGGCCCAGGACCACGACGCCCATCTGGTGATCTCGCGCCTGCTGGAATCCTTCGCCACCTCCTATGAGGTGGGCGAGCACGAGCTGTTCATCACCGCGAAGGTCGGCATCAGCGTCTATCCGGTTGACGGCACCGATCCCGACGACCTGGTGCTGAAGGCGGAAACCGCCATGAACCGGTCCAAGGACCTGGCGGACAACGCCTACCAGTTCTACGCCCCCGAGATGAACGCCAACTCGGTGGAACGGTTGAAGCTGGAGACCGAGTTGCGCAAGGCGCTGTCGCGCGACGAGTTCGTGGTCTACTACCAGCCAAAGATCGAGACCGCGACGGGCCGCGTGGTCGGCGCCGAGGCTTTGGTGCGCTGGCGCCACCGCGACCTGGGCATGATCTCGCCCGCCGACTTCATCCCGATCGCCGAGGAAACCGGCCAGATCCTGCCTATCGGCCACTGGGTGCTGGACCACGTCTGCGCCCAGATCCGCGCCTGGGCCGATGCCGGCCAGCCGGTGGTGCAGGTGGCGGTCAACCTGTCCGCCCTGCAATTCCGCCAGTCGGATCTGGTCGAGCGGGTGGTCGAGGTGCTGAAGACCCATCGCATCGACCCCGCGCTTCTGGAGTTGGAGCTGACCGAGAGCGCGGTGATGCACAATGCCGAGGCCGCCGCCCACACGCTGATGGACCTGCACCACCAGGGCGTCCGCCTGGCGGTGGACGATTTCGGCACCGGCTATTCGTCGCTCAGCTACCTGAAGAAGTTCCCGCTGGACAAGCTGAAGATCGACCGCTCGTTCGTGATGGACATCGACGCCAACCCGGCTTCGGCCGAGATCGTCGGCGCCATCATCGCCATGGGCCACTCGCTGAACCTGGAAATCGTCGCCGAGGGCGTCGAGAACGACGCCCAACTGGAAGTGCTGAAGGGCCTGAAGTGCGACGAAATCCAGGGCTTCTATTATTCCCGCCCGATCCCGGCGGAAACCTTCGCCGGCATCCTGCGCCTGGGCCGGCTGGAGGGGGCGGCGCCATAACGGCGTCCCTTATCGTCATGGCCGGGCTTGACCCGGCCATCCACGCGGAACCTTCTGGCAAACGTCAAACCGGATAAACGTGGATGCCCGCAACAAGTGCGGGCATGACGAATCTAGTGACCTAAGCTAGTTCAGAAGCGACTCAGGTAGCCTTCACCGTCCGGCCGTCGGCGCCGTAAAGCTGCCGCGCCCGCTTTTCGAACGAGGCCACCATCAGGCGCACCGCCTCGTTGAACAGGGCACCGATGACCTTCTGCAGCAGCTTCGAGCGGAATTCGAAATCCACGTAGAAATCAATGTCCGTGCCGCCGTCCGCCGCCGGCCGGAAGATCCAGTGATTGTTGAGGTGATGGAACGGTCCCTCGGTGTACTGCACGTCGATGCGGTTGCCGGGGCGATCCAGCACCACCTTGGAAGTGTAGCGCTCGCGGATCATCTTGAAGCCGATGACCAGGTCGGCGAAGAACACATCGCCTTCGCGCCGACGGATGCGGGCGGCCACGCACCAGGGCAGGAATTCCGGGTAGCGCTCCACATCGGCCACCAGACCGAACAATTGTTCGGGGGTGTATGGCAGGTAGCGCTTCTCGGCGTGGGTCGGCATCGCTCCCCTACTCCGCCGCAGTCATCTTCTGGCGGGCGGCGCGCAGTTCGGCGAAATCGCGATCGGCGTGGTGGGACGACCGGGTCAGCGGCGTCGCCGCCACCATCAGGAAGCCCTTGGCCTTGGCCACCGCACGGTAATCGGCGAACTCGTCGGGGGTGACGAAGCGTTCCACCGCCGCATGCTTGGGCGTCGGCTGCAAATACTGGCCGATGGTGATGAAATCGATGCCGGCCGAGCGCATGTCGTCCATCACCTGCAACACCTCCAGCCGGGTCTCGCCCAGGCCGACCATGATGCCCGACTTGGTGAAGATGGACGGATCCACCTCCTTGACCTTCTGTAACAGGCGAAGGCTCTCGAAATAGCGGGCGCCGGGGCGGATGGAGGGATAGAGCCGGGGCACGGTTTCCAAATTGTGGTTGAACACGTCCGGCTTGGCCCGCGCCACCGCTTCGATGGCGCCCACCTTGTCACGGAAATCGGGAGTAAGGATTTCCACCGTGGTGTCCAGACCCAGCGCACGGATGCGCTCGATACAGGCGACGAACTGGAAGGCGCCGCCATCGGCCAGGTCATCGCGGTCAACCGAGGTGATGACCACGTGCTTCAGGCCCAT
>DATJKV010000110.1:0-5557 GCA_035491155.1 Magnetospirillum sp.
ATCACCGGCAGCAGAAATTCGCCGCAGGACAGCTCGCCCTTCTTGAAGAACGGGTCGGCCTCGGGGGCGCCCCAGCGCTGCCGCACCGCCTCCTGTACGCCCAAGGGCAGGGCGTTGAAGAACAGGAAATAATCGGGCAGAGGCAGCGTCTCGCGCACCTCGCGGGCGCGCAGCTGGCGCCAGTCGTTGGTGGGGCCGGCCTGCAAGGCCTCGACCAGGGCGTTGCCATTGCCGGGCAGGTCGCGCACCGCATAGCCGGCGGCGGACAGCGCCTTCAGCACTTCCACCGTGCCGGCGGGGGTGTCGAGACCGACGCCATTGCCCAAGCGTCCGTCGCGGTTGGGATAATTGGCCAGCACGATGCCGACGCGGCGTTCTGCCGGGCTCTTGCACCGCAGGCGGGCCCAGCGGGCGGCCAGTTCGGCAACGAAACAAATACGGTCGGGCACCGGGGCATGGCGGGCGATGTCGCATTGGGTCGCCGCGTCCCGGGCGGCCGCCTTGAACGAAATGGCGCGGGCCAGAACGCGGCCATCTACCTCGGGCAGCGCCACGTTCATGGCGATATCTTTGGGGCCGAGGCCATGGGTGCCGTCGCGCCACACCTGTTCCGAGCCGCCGGCTAGCACGACCTGCAGCACCGGGCAGTCGCTGGGACCGAAGGGCGTGTCCTCGGGCTTGGCCGGCGAGGCGACGGCGAAGCCGGTGGCGTTGACGATGACGTCGGGCCGCATGTCGGCCAGCACCGCCTCGACCGTGCCGGCGCTGGTGGCGTCCTTCAGCGACTGGACGAACAGGCCGTGGGCGTTCAGGCCCTGGCCCTTAAGCTCGGCCAGCATCGCGTCGATGGGCGCGGTGTCGCCCGACAGCACCAGGGCACGATAGAACACCACGGCTGCCGAGGGCCTGGACGCATCCCAGCCGGCCTGCCAATCGGTATCGGGATAGAGGCCGGCGGGCGGCAGCGGCCGGGGCTCCAGCCATTCGGCCTCGCGTCCCATCAGGTTGGCGGCGTAGTTCAGGAAATGGGCGGCATTGTCGGGGCCGCCGAACACCAGATAGCGCCACAGCCGCTCGGCGGCCTCGGGCGGCAGGGTGCCGTCCCGCATCAGTTCGGCATCGGGCTTGTCGTCGCCGGGCAGGCAGGCCAGGAGAATGTTACGCTTGCGGCACAATGCCGCGATCTGCTCGATGCCATAGGGCCAGTACGAGCGACCACCCAGCAGCCGCACCACCACCAGCCGGGCGTGCTCGACTACCTGTTCCAGGTACAAATCCACCGACATGTGGTGGGCCAGCCGCGACAGATTGGCGAGGCGCAACTCGAACGGCGCATTTGCGCGGCCATACGCGGCCGCCAGGGCCGACAGCTCGGTATCGGCGGCCGACAGCACCACCACCTCGCCGGGGCTCTGCCCCAGGTCGATGGCTTCCGACCCGTCGGAAATGGTGCCGGGCTGGGCGGCGAGGAGGTGCATGGCTTACCGCCGGTTCAAAGACAAAACGCCTATCCCAGAATCATGGCTTCGATGGCGGCGCGGTCCAAGCCCTTCTGGCCGATCACCACCAGGCGCGACAGCTTTTCCTCGCCGGCCTTCCACGGGCGGTCGAACCAGCGCTCGATGCGGGCGCCGACGGCCTGGACCACCTGGCGGGCGGCCTTGCCCTCCACCGCCAGGAAGCCCTTCAGGCGCAGGATATCGTGGGCCTCGATGGCGGCGGCCAGGCGGGTCGCCAGGCTTTCCGGGTCGGCCACAATGCCCAGGGCCACGGCGAAGCTCTCGAAATCGTCGTGGTCGTGCTCGTCCTCGGCGTCGTGATGGCTGGGGCGCGCCGCCAGATCGTCCTCGGCCGCCGCCGACAGGCCCAGCAGCACCACCGGGTCCACCGCGCTTTGGGCGGTGCGCACCACCTTGACGCCGGGGCGAAGCGAAGCGGCGATTTCGCCGTGCACCCGCTCCAGCGTGCTGGCATCCACCAGATCGGTCTTGTTCAGCAGCACCATGTCGGCGCACAGCAGCTGGTCCTCGAACACTTCCTCCAGCGGATTGTCGTGTTCGGGCGCGGCCATCATCTCGGGCGTGTCGGCGAAGCGGCCCGCCGCTACCGCGCCGGCATCCACCACGGCGATGACGCCGTCCACGGTGACGCGCGAGCGGATCTCCGGCCAGTGGAAGGCCTTGACCAGCGGCTTGGGCAGCGCCAGGCCCGAGGTCTCGATAATGATGTGTTCGGGCGGATTGGGGCGGTCCAGCAGGGCCTGCATGGTGGGCAGGAACTCGTCGGCCACGGTGCAGCACAGGCAGCCGTTGGCCAGCTCGACGATGTCCTCTTGCGAGCACCCCGCCACGCCGCACGAGGCCAGCAGGTCGCCGTCCACGCCCACGTCGCCGAATTCGTTGACGATCAGCGCGATGCGGCGGCCCTGGTTGTTGGCGAGCAGATGGCGCACCAGGGTGGTCTTGCCGGCGCCCAGGAAGCCGGTGATGACGGTGGCGGGAAGCTTGCGGGTCATGGCAGGTCCTTGAGGAAAAGAGGCAGGCCGGCGGCGACGAATACCACGCGGGAGCAGGTTTGCGCGACGCGCTGGTTGACCCGGCCCTGATGGTCGCGGAACTCGCGGGCCAGGCGGTTGTCGGGCACCAAGCCCAGGCCGACCTCATTGGACACCAGCACCACCGGGCCGGCCGGTCGGGCCAGTACCTCGCACAACAGGGCGGTCTCGGCATCCACGTCGCGCCCCGAATGCATCAGATTGCTGATCCACAGGGTCAGGCAGTCCACCAGCACCGGCCGGCTGGGCTTCAGCACCCGGTCCAGGGTGGCGGCCAGCTCCAAGGGCTCCTCGATGGTGTCCCAATGGGGGCCGCGGCGGCCTTGGTGCAGGCGGATGCGTTCGGCCATCTCGTCGTCGAAGGCCTGGCCGGTGGCGAGGTAAAGCGCCGGGCCATTGGAAAGCAGGCCTTCAGCGTAGGTGCTTTTCCCTGAGCGGGCGCCGCCGAGGACGACGGTGGAGGGGGGCAAATCGGACATGGGTTCTGTTACCACAAACGCGTGGTCAGAACCAACGGCGGACCCGCTTGGTGTAGGCGTCGTATTCGGCGCCGAAGGTTTCGGTCAGCATGGCTTCCTCGTCGCCGATGATCAGGCGGCCGATCAGCGCCATGAACACCGGGACGACCAGGAACGGGGCCGCCGTGCCCAGGCCGATGGCGAGGCCCAGCAGTACCAGCGCCATGCCCAGATAGATGGGATTGCGGCTGATGGCGAAGGGGCCCGAAATCACCAGGGCATCGGCCTTGCGGAACGGGTGTGCGGTGGTGTGGTGGCGGCGGAAGGTAACCGCCGCCCATATGGCCAGGCCGAAACCCGTGGCGGCCGGCACCAGCGCCAGCCAATTCCACGCCTCCCACAGCTGTGCCAACGGCGCCCAGCGGTCGAGCCCGACCATCAGGGCCGCCGCTCCGGCGGCATAGACCGGCGGATAGGGTCTCACGCCGCTTCCAGGATGGCGCGCACCAGCTCGGCGTTGATATCGCCGCGCTCGCCCAGCGGCAGGCCGCCTCGGTCCTTCAGGCGCTTGGCTATGGTGCCGGGGATGTCGCCGGGCAGGCCGTAGCCTTTCAGTCCCGTCGGCACGCCGACGGATTCGAAGAAGCGGCAGGTCATGGTCACCGCCTGGGAGATGCGCTCCTCCTCAGGGCCTTCGGTCAGGCCCCAGACCCGCTCGGCGTATTGCAGCAGCTTGTCGCGCTTGGCCTCGCGCCTGACCGCCACCACGCCGGGCCACACCGCCGCCAGCGTGCGGGCGTGGTCGATGCCGGTGATCGCGGTCAGCTCGTGGCCGATCATGTGGGTGGCCCAGTCCTGCGGCACGCCCTGGCCGATCAGGCCGTTCAGCGCCATGGTGGCGCACCACATCAGATTGGCGCGGGCCTGGTAGTCGGGCGGTGTCTCCATGGCCTTGGCGCCGATCTCGATCAGGGTGGACAGCACCGCCTCGGCCAGCCGGTCTTGCAGGGGCGCGTTCGCCGGATAGGTCAGGTACTGCTCCAGCACGTGGACATAGGCGTCGACGATGCCGTTGCCCACCTGGCGGTCGGGCAGCGAGTAGGTGGTCTCGGGGTCCAGCACCGAGAAGCGCGGCATCACCG
Source organism: Magnetospirillum sp. (assembly GCA_035491155.1). Taxonomy (GTDB): domain Bacteria; phylum Pseudomonadota; class Alphaproteobacteria; order Rhodospirillales; family Magnetospirillaceae; genus Magnetospirillum. Next base: position 4,155 of record DATJKV010000110.1, read on the forward strand.
AGGGATGGCCCCAGCCCAGCTTCTCGCCGGTCGCCTCGCGGCTGACCACCGAGAACAGGTTCATCTCGGAGCCGGTGGCGGGCAGGGTCAGCACCACGCCCAGCGGCATGGAATTGGTGGGCTGGGCCTTGCGCTGGACGATGGTCCAGGGGTCGCCGGCGAAGTCGATGGCGGCGGCGACCAGCTTGCAGCCATCCACCACCGAGCCGCCGCCGACGGCCAGGACGAAGTCCAGCCTCTCGGCGCGGGCCAGCTCCACCGCCTTCATCAGCGTCTCAAAACGCGGATTGGGCTCGATGCCGGCGAATTCCTTGAAGTACAGGCCGGCGCCGGTCAGCGCCTCGACCACTTGGGCATGGACGCCGTTGGCCTTGATGGAGCCGCCGCCATAGGCGAACAGCACCCGCGACCCCTTGGGAATCTCGCTTCCCAACGCCTTGATCTGGCCTTTGCCGAAGATCAGCTTCACGGGGTTGTGGAAGACGAAGTTCTCCATCGGGCGGGCTCCTCGCTAAGATCGGGCGGGAACAATTTGGGGGCGTTATCCCCAAGTGCAAGCATCAGGCTGGCAGAACGCCTGAGAAGCTCAACCTTAAAGTTTCGCCTATGCCTATGCCTATGCCTTGACGCCGGCGCCGCGCGCCTTGGGCGCGGTGGGGTCCAGCGGCCAGCGCGGGCGGGGGGCGAAGTCCAGGCGGTCCACCAGGCCTAAGCGGAAGCGCTCGACGCCGGCCCAGGCGATCATGGCGGCGTTGTCGGTGCACAGATTCAAGGGCGGCGCCAGGAAGGTGAGGCCGGCCTTGCCCGCCACCTGCTCCAACATCTGGCGCAGCGCCTTGTTGGCGGCGACGCCGCCGGCCACCACCAGGTGCTTGCCGTCGGGCCAGCGTTCGGTGAATTGGGCGATGGCGCGCCGGGTGCGGTCGCCCACCGATTCCGCCACCGCCGCCTGGAAGGCAGCGCAGACGTCGGCCACGTCCTGCTCGCCCAACGGCTGGGGCAGGCTTTCCACCAGCAGCCGCACGGCGTTCTTGAGGCCCGAGAAGCTGAAATCGCAACCCGGCTTGCCCTTCATGGGGCGCGGCAGGGCGAAGCGGGCCGGGTCGCCCCGTTCCGCCCATTTCTGCACCTGCGGGCCGCCGGGATAGCCCAGCCCGACCATCTTGGCTACCTTGTCGAAGGCCTCGCCGGCGGCGTCGTCGATGGTGGTGCCCAGGCGGCGGTACTCGCCCACCCCCAGCACCGCCAGCAACTGGCAATGGCCGCCCGAGGCCAGCAGCAGCAGATAGGGGAAGTCGATGCCGTGGGTCAGGCGCGCGGTCAGCGCATGGCCCTCCAGGTGGTTGACGGCCAGGAACGGCTTGTTGGCGGCCAGCGCGATGGCCTTGGCGGTCATCACCCCC
>DATJKV010000111.1:0-2275 GCA_035491155.1 Magnetospirillum sp.
CGGGATAGGCGTCCACCTCGATCTCGACGCGCGCGCCGGGATGGATGGCGCCCAGCTGGGTTTCCTTGAAATTGGCGTCCACCCATACGGTGGCGAGCGGCACCACGCTCAGCAATTGCTGGCCGGTGCGCACGTACTGACCGTCGCGCACCGCCCGGTTGCCCACCGCGCCGTCCACCGGAGCGCGGATCACGGTGGCATCCAGGTCGATCTGGGCCAGGGCAAGCTGGGCCTCGGCCTGGGTGACCTGCGCGCGGGCGATGTCGCGCTCGCCCTCCAGCACCGCCAACTGGCGCTTGGCCACCAGGGCGCTGGCGCTGGAGCCCCGGACCCCGGCCTCGGCCTTGGCGGCGTCGGCCGCCTGAGTGTCGAAGCGCTGGCGGCTGACATAATCGTCCTTGACCAGGCGCTGGGTGCGCTCCAGATCGGCGCGGCTGCGCACCAGCTCGGCACGGGCCGAGGCGATGGAGGCGCCAGCCTGTTCCAGCGTCGCCTGCTGCACGGCGATCTTGTCGTCCAACTGCTCCAGTGCCGCCTTGCGGGCGGCCACCAGGGCGCCGGCATCGGCCACCCGGGCGCGGAAGTCGCGGTCGTCGATGCGCACCAGCACGTCGCCCGCCTTGACCGGCTGGTTGTCGGCCACCTCGACCTTGAGCACGTGGCCACTGACGCGCGGCGCCAGGGCGGTGATGTCGCCGTCCACATAGGCGTCGTCGGTGACCTGCCAGTGGCGCCATTCGGTGGCCCAGCGGTAGCCGCCGATAAGGGCGGCTAGGGCGATGCAGGCGGCGATGATCCGGAGGACCGGCTTTTTCATGGCAGGCTCAAAATCTGAACTGAACGGTTTAGTTTATAGGGCTGTGCTCTTGCGAAGTCAAGCGTTCGCCCCTAGAGCGCGATGACATCAGGCCGGCGCAGGCATGCGGCGACCTGATGTCTGAATCGCCCTCTAATTTGTTGAATAGAGGCGGATTCATCTCACATGCCGGATCGCGCGGCGATCCGCTCTGTGAGCATCCGGCTCTGGTTGCCGGGGGCGCCGCCGCGCGTTACCCTGCTCGCCGGAGTTTGGGAGACAGGCCATGCGCAGGGCGATTGTCGGTGGATTGGCGCTGCTGGGGCTGCTGGCGATGCCAGGACTGGGGGCAGGGGCCCAGGCGGGCGAGCGCCTACAGGTGCCGGAGTTGCCGGGCTGGAAGGTGGTGGTCAATGTGGCCGACCGCGCCGGAGAGTCCACCGAGCTGATCCCGGCGGCCGAGACCGCCGATGGCTGGACGCGGCGGGTGACGGTGCAGGCCTTCCGCGGCAGCCCCATGACCGTGCCCGACTTCCTCGACCAGGTGGTGCAGAGGACCGCCGAGGTGTGCGACGGCGCCACCGCCGGCCCGTCCGGCCTGGGCAAGGTCAGCGGCCTGGAGGCCGGCACCCGCTCCATCGCCTGCGGCCGCTACAAGGGCGACGGGCGCGGCAGCTTCACCCTGCACTACGTCGTTCGTGGCCGCGAAGCCTTCTACGTGATCACGCGCTTGTGGCGCGGTGTGCCGTTCAATCCCTCGACCACGCCCATCTCGCAGGAAGAGCTGGCCGAGTGGACCGACTACGTCAACTCGGTGGAGGTCTGTGACACTACCGACCCGGCGCGGCGATGCCGGCAGTGATCGGCCGCTGCGTACTCGCCCTGGGGCTGCTGCTGGGGGCCGCGTCGCCAGCTGCCGCCCAAGGAGAGCGGGTGATCGAGCGCCCCGACTTCGAGCATTATTTTGCTGAGGCCGGTACCCGGGGCACCATAGTGGTGCACGACTTGGCCAAGGATGTGCGTTTCGTCGTCAATCCCACTCGCGCCGCCACAGGCTACCTGCCGGCGTCAACCTTCAAGATCCTCAACGCCCTGGCTGGCTTGAGCGCCGGTGCCGTGCGCGACCCCGACGGAGAGGCGTTCATTTCCGACGGCGACGCTTTCCAGGTGGACGGCAAGCCTCTGCTGCCGCCGCAATGCACCGGCGAACTCACCCTGCGAGCGGCGTTCCGGTATTCTTGCATCCCGGTATTCCAGGAAGTGGCCCGCCGGGTCGGTCTGCCCAGGTTCCGTTATCTGCTGGCGCAGATCGGTTATGGCAATGGCGACATCACCAGCGCGCCCGTCGACAGCTTCTGGCTGGAAGGCGGTCTCCGCGTTACGGCGTATCAACAGGTGCGCCTGCTGGAGCAACTGCTGGGCGACGACCTGCCTTTCACCCGCGACGCCATGATCCAGGTGAAGGACATGATGGTGGTC
>DATJKV010000112.1:0-3267 GCA_035491155.1 Magnetospirillum sp.
GCCACCGCGGCGGTTGCGGCGGCCGCAGAACCCAAGGTAGCCACCGTGCGCAAGCCGGCGGCGAAGCCGGCGCTCAAGGTGGCGCTGAAGGCCAAGCCGGCAGCTACCGCCGCGCCGCCCAAGGGTGATGACTGGGCCGAGTTCTGATCCCACAAAAGCCGCCCCTGCCGGGGCGGCTTTTTCATTTACTGGCATCCACCTTCTCTGGGTGGAATACTGTCCCGTCTTTCGACCTCACCGGGCCATCCATGCGCGCCGTTTCCCTCTCTGCCGCCCTCCTGCTTGCCGTGCTCGCCGCCTCCCCCGCTCGAGCCGGGCTTGACGAGGGCATCGCCGCATACCAGCGCAAGGATTGGCCGGCGGCACTGCGCGAATTCAAACCCCTTGCCGAAGCCGGCAATGTGGAGGCGCTGTCCCGTCTGGCCCACATGACGCTTCATGGCCAAGGCGTGCCCAAAGACGAGGCCGCCGCCTTCAAGCTGATTCAGGATGCCGCCCAGAAGGGACACGCGCTGGCGCAGAACACCCTGGGAGGCATGTACTTCAACGGCCAGGGCACCAAGCGCGACGTTGACAATGCCCTGCTCTGGTTCAGTCGGGCCGCCGACCAGGGCCAACCCAACGCACTCAACAACCTTGGCCAACTCTATTTATTCGGCAACGGCGTCCCCAAGGACGAGGTGAAGGGGTTGGCTTTGCTGCGCCGCGCAGCCGACAAGGGCATCCCCGCCGCGTGGGAAACCCTCGGCCTCGCCTATTGGGACGGACGAGGTATCCCCGCCGACCACGGCGAGGCGGTGCGGTGGTTCCGCCTGGCGGCGGAAAAGGACCATCTGGTGGCGCAGAACCGCCTGGGCACGGCGCTGTGGAATGGCGACGGCACCGCCAAGAACCTCACGGAAGCGGTGCGCTGGTTCGAGCAAGCCGCCGCCCAGGGTGACGGCCCGTCGCTGTACAATTCCTCGCTTGCCTACGCCAACGGCGCCGGCGTGCCGCGCGATCCGGAAAAGGCGGCCTTCTACGCCATCCTCGCCATCCGCCAGGTCAAGCCCAAGGACCTGGCCATGTACGAGCAGGCCCGCGACAAGCTGCGCGCCGCCACCGCCGCCGACATTTGGGCGCGTGCCGAGGAGAAAGCCCGCGCCTGGACGCCTCGGGCGTCCAGCATCGAGGGACCGTCCGCGCCGCCGCGCCCGCAGAACAGCGCTGGATCGGGCATCGTCATCGGCCGAGACGGTACCGTTCTGACCAATTCCCACGTGGTCGAGCGTTGCCGGAACATCCGCGTCAGCCTGGAAGGGCAGCCGACCCAGGCGGCCTCGGTCATCGCCCGCGACACCGGCAACGACCTGGCGGCGCTGAAAAGCTCGCTGCGCCCAACCGATATCGCCCGCTTCCGCGAGGACAAGCCCATGCGCTCGGGCGACGGGGTGGTCGCCATCGGCTATCCGCTGTCCAGCCTGCTGTCGCGCGAGCCCAACGTCACAGCCGGTGTGGTCAGCGCCCTGGCCGGTATCCGGGGCGACAAGCGCTTCTACCAGATCACCGCGCCGGTGCAGAAAGGCAACTCGGGCGGCCCGCTGGCCGATATGAGTGGCAACGTGGTGGGCATCGTCAGTGCCAAGCTGAACGCCATGAAGATCGCCGACAGCATGGGCGACCTGCCGCAGAACGTGAACTTCGCGGTCAAGTCCGAGTTGGCCCGCAAGTTCCTGACCGACAACGCCGTCAGCTTCGAAACCGCCGCCGCCCCCTCCCTTCTCTCCCCCGCCGACGTGGGCGAGATCGTCAAGAAGGTGACGGCTTTCGTGGAGTGCGAAGGCTAGAGCGCGATGACATTAGGGCGGCGCAGGAATGCGCCGCCCTAATGTCTGAATCGCCCTCTAATTTTGAATAGAGACGGATTCAGCTCACATGCCGGCTCGCGAAGCGATCCGACCTGTGAGCATCCGGCTCTAGCCGATCCGTAATATCCCGTCGTCGCCGAGGGCCGTCGGGGGAACTTCCAAATTTTTCGGCGCCGGCCCCCGCCGAATGCGGCCGGATGTGTCATAGACCGAACCGTGGCAGGGGCAAAACCAGCCGCCCAGTTCGCCGCGCGGGTCCGCCGGCTTCTGCCCCAGCGGCACGCAGCCCAGATGGGTGCAGACCCCCACCATGATCAGCCATTCCGGCTTGGGCGCCCGCTTCGCGTCGGGCTCGGGATCACGGAGGTCGGCATTATCGTCCTTGCGGGCGGCCTCGATCTCCTGAGGCGTGCGGTGGGCGATAAACACGGGCTTGCCGCGCCATTGCACCGTTACCCGGCTGCCCACCTGGATGGGTTTCAGGTCGATGTCGGTGGTCGCCATGGCCTTGGTGTCGGCCGCCGGGTTCATGTTGTCGATGAACGGCCACAGCGCCAGCCCGCAACCGACCACGCCCATGGTCACCGTTGTGTAGGTGAGAAAATCGCGCCGACCCTCGCCTGCCATACCAGGCCTCCCGCGTTTACGGCAGGCTCAACACGGAAGCCGCGCGGAAGGTTCCGGCCTAGCGCGCCTGCAGGTCCATGTCGACCTCGCCGGAGCGGCTGCGGACCCGCACCGGGCGGGGCCGGTCGGGCGACAGGTCGTAGCGCACCTCATCGGCATAGGTGCGGCCGGCGGAACGGCTTTCATCCACCAAGGCGCCGATGATGGCGACACCGCCGGTGGCCACCACCAGAGCGGAATTGCCCCAAATCCAGCCGTTGGCCGTGGCGCTGAGCGTATGCGAGGTGGGTCGGAAGCCGGGAGCATGGCAGGTGACCGTAACCGGCGAGGCTGCCGAGGGAATGGTCACGGTGGCCGGGGTCTCGACAATGGCGGCGAAACCCTCGTAGCCCTTCAGCTCGCACTGGGCCTTGTCGGGGTTGGTGCGGATCTGGACATCCGAGGCGGTGGTGCTGACCATCGAGGCGCAGGCGCCCAAGCTGCCGGCCAACAAAAGCCCCCCAACCGCGCGCTTGACCGTCCCCCGTGTCGGCATGACGCCCCCTGTCACAAAGCAGGGGGCCACTATCCCAAGCGCGTGGCCCCCTGGCAAGCGTCAACAGAGCAGCAGGCGATCCCCGACCTTGACCTCGGGTGCAGGCTCGTACGCCACCAGCCAATAACCGCCATTCTCATGCCAGCGGGCGGTCAGGTATTCCTCGGTGGCCTCGCGGTCGCCGCCCAGGTGGATGGCGGCGATATCCAGCGCCTCGGCAGCGGACTCGGCGACCCGGTCAAGCACCTCGGTAATGCG
>DATJKV010000113.1:0-4214 GCA_035491155.1 Magnetospirillum sp.
CATTCTTTGCCCCCTTGCCCGCATGCGGGCAAGGGGGCGGAAATGGAAATAATCCGATGCCATATTTCCGTCCGCACCCGACTACCCAAAAGATATTTTAACCACCGGATGAGCCACTTAACACCGTGTTAATCCAGTTACCTTAAAAAGCCACCGAACGGCACTACACCACCGTTTCTTCCCCAACAGTGATACTACCCCGGACGGCGCTATTGCTTTATGGCAATAAACTGGCACCTCTATGGTGGTAATACTTTGTTAAGTGCCCGGGCACAGCCTCCGTTCCAACGCATTCACAGCGAGAAGGAACGGTCGTTCCCATGGCCTTCGTCAAAGACCAGATCCCGGCCAGCCCGATCCGGCAGGCAATCTCCACCTGCAAGGGCGCCGTCGCCGCCACTGCCCTGTTCAGCTTCTGCGGCAACGTGCTGCTGTTCGTCTCCCCGCTCTACATGCTCCAGGTTTACGACCGCGTGCTGTCCTCGCGCAGCGGCTCGACCCTGCTGATGCTCACCCTTGTCGCCGGCTTCCTGCTGGCAATCCTGGGATCGCTGGAAGCCGTGCGCTCCCGCGTTCTGGTGCGGGCCGGCGCCCGGCTCGACCAGTTGCTGGCCGGCCGCACCTTTTCGGCCCTGTTCGCCCAGGCGGTGAAGCAGCCGGGTACCGTCAACGGCCAGGTGCTGCGCGACCTCGACAGCGTGCGCGACTTCGCCACCGGACCGGCGCTGCTCGTCTTCTGCGACGCCCCATGGGCGCCCCTGTTCATCGCCGTCACCTTCGTGCTGCACCCCTTGCTGGGCGTGGTCACCCTGGCGGGCTCGATCCTCATCGCCACCCTGGCGGTGATCAACGAAAAGAGCACCCGCAAGGCGCTGAAGGACGCCGGCGCGGTCTCGTACAAGGCCACCAACTTCGCCGATGCCAGCTTGCGTAACGCCGAGGTGCTGCATGCCATGGGCATGGTGCCGGCCATGGCCATGCGCTGGCAGATAACCCACCAGGCCGCCCTGGCGCTGCAGTCCCAGGCCGCGGACCGTGCCGGCACCCTGCTGGCGGTGTCCAAGTTCTGCCGTCTGTTCCTGCAATCCGCCATCCTCGGCGTCGGCGCCTACCTGGCCCTGGACGATGCCATCACCGGCGGTTCCATCGTCGCCGCCTCCATCATCATGGGCCGCGCCCTGGCTCCCATCGAGATGGCCGTCGGCCATTGGAAGTCCTTCATCGGGGCCCGTGGCGCCTATGCCCGCCTGAACGAGATCCTGGAGGCCGGCGCCAAGGCCCCCACGCGCATGGAACTGCCCCGCCCGAAGGGTGCCGTCAGCGTCGAGCGTGCCTTCGTGGTTCCCCCGGCCGCCCGTACCGCCGTGATCAAGGGCATCTCGTTCGCCCTGGAAGCCGGTGAGGTGCTGGGCATCGTCGGTCCCTCCGCCGCCGGCAAGTCGACCCTGGCCCGTGCCATGGTGGGCGTGTGGCCGGTGGGTGCGGGCGTGGTCCGCCTGGACGGCGCCGATTTGGCCACCCTGCCCCGCGAGCAGGTCGGCCCGGCCCTGGGTTACCTGCCGCAGGACGTCGAGCTGTTCGACGGCACGGTGGCCCAGAACATCGCCCGCTTCGGCGAGACCGATGCCGCCAAGGTCGTGGATGCCGCCATGAAGGCTGGCGTGCATGAGATCATCCTGGGCCTGCCCGAGGGCTACGACACCCGCATCGGCGAAAGCGGCCGCGCCCTCTCGGGCGGCCAGCGCCAGCGCGTCGCCCTGGCCCGCGCCCTGTACGACGACCCTGCCTTCGTGGTGCTGGACGAGCCCAACTCCAACCTGGACACCGCCGGTGAGCAGGCCCTGGTGGAAGCGGTGATCGGCTGCAAGAAGCGCGGCGCCACCACCGTGGTGGTCACCCACCGTGTCTCCATCCTGTCCACCGTGGACAAGATCCTGGTGCTGAACAACGGCGAGATCGAGCTGTTCGGCAGCCGCGACGAAGTCCTTTCCCGCCTGGCGCGGCCCCACGTGGTGCCCAGCCAGCCCCAATCCAAGGCCGTGCATCCCGCAGCCCCCCAAGCCGCCCCCTCCGTGGCCAACGCGTAAGGAGCCCGACGACATGACCGCCATCAACCGCCCCTCTCCCACCCTGCCCATCCACGCTCCCATCATCGACGTGCCGGTTCCCAGCACCGACTTCGCCAAGCCCATGCGCGCCGGCCTTGCCGTGGTCGCGGTGGCACTGGGCGGCTTCGCCACCTGGGGAGTGCTGGCCCCGCTGGACAGCGCCGTGGTCACCCCCGGCACCGTGACCGTGGAATCCAAGCGCAAGATCGTGCAGCACCGCGAGGGCGGCATCGTCGCCAGCATCCAGGTCAAGGAAGGCGACCAGGTCGCCGCCGGCACCGTGCTGGCCCGCCTCCAGGATGCCACCGCCCAGTCGCAGATGGAGACCCTGGGCGCCCAGCGCGACGCCAAGCTGGCCGAACAGGCCCGCCTGATCGCCGAGCGCGACGGCCAAGCCACCATCGCCTTCCCGACCGAGCTGCTGGCGCGCAAGTCCGACCCCAAGGTGGCCGACATCCTGGCCCGCGAGCAGGACCGTTTCACCCAGCGCGCCAACACGCTGAACGGCCAGCGATCGATCCTGGAATCCCGCATCACCCAGCTTGAATCCCAGCGCCAGGGCCGTTCGGATCTGGAGCAGTCCAAGCGCAACCAGTTCCAGTTGCTGCAGAAGGAGGTGGACGGCCTGCGTGGCGTCGCCGCCAAGGGCTACTTCCCGATGAACAAGCTGCGCGCCGAAGAGCGCGAGCTGGCCCGCCTGAAGGGCGAGATGATGTCCGACGGCGCCGGCACCACCCAGACCGACAAGGAAATCGGCGAGACCAAGCTGCAGATCCTGCAGGAGGAACAGAAGGTCCGCGACAGCGTGGCCGCCGACCTGACCCGCATCGACACCGAGTTGAATGACGTGACCCAGAAGCTGGTGGCCGCCCGCGACGCCGTCGAGCGGCTGGCGGTGGTGGCCCCGGTGGCCGGCACCGTGCAGAACCTCAAGGTGGCCGGCACCGGCGCGGTGGTGCCGCCCGGCGGCGACCTGATGGAACTGGTGCCCGAGAACGACCGCCTGATCGTCGAGGCGCACGTCAATTCCCGCGACATCGACCGCGTCCATGTCGGCCAGCCGGCGAATCTGCGCTTCTCGGCCTTCGCGTCGCGCACCACCCCGGTGATCCGCGGCGACGTCGAAGTGGTTTCGGCCGATGCCTCGGTGGACGAGCATACGCACCAGCCCTATTACACCGCCCGCGTCGAGGTGTCCCCCGAGGAGGCGTCACGCCTTCCCGGAAACTTGAAGGCCGGCATGCCGGTGGAAGTCATGCTCGAAGGTGGCAACCGCACTCCGCTTCAGTACTTCGCGAAGCCACTGATGGACAGCTTTGCGCGAGCCTTTAAGGAGCGCTAATATAAATAAGGCGGACTCGCCATCGTTACTGAAATGCCCGCCAGAAATGGCGGGCATTTTTCTTTCATACCCACTAAGTGATAACACCAAAGATGATAAGCATTATTGCATCAGTTTATGTCTATATAACCCTGCTCGGGCACAATCATGCTCAGACGCAGAGTGAAACGTTTGCTGGTGCTGTCCATGCAACAGCAGCCGAACACAAAGGAATTTTGATGGCTTTAAACCCTCTTTCTTCTGCGGCGACGAACACGGACATGAAGTGGGCGTTCCCGAATCTCGAGAACCCCACCATCATTGACCTGTCCAAGACCGGTGGTCAGGATTGGTGGCAGTTCCGCCCCGATGAAGACGTGATCTTCATCGGCGCCAACAGCACCCGTACCCTGAACAAGCTGCAGACTGACGGGGGCCGCAACATCGTGGTCCTGGGTGGCGATTTCCAGCCTACGGGCGATTCCAAGGGCGCCACCCTACACTTCCTGAACCTGTACGGTTCGGTCCATGTGGAAGGTGTCCACATCGACTCGAAGAACGCCTCACAGGACGGCATTGCCGTCGGCGGCGCTTCCGGCCATCAGCCGGATGTGACCGTGCAAAACACCAAGATCGAGAACATCCACGGCGACCAGAACGACGTCCACGCCGACGGGTTCCAGACCCACGGCTCGGTCGGCAACATGCACTTCTACAACGTGTCGGTGAGCACCGATTACCAGGGCTTCTTCATTTCGCCCCAGTATGACCCGCCGCACAAGTCG
>DATJKV010000114.1:0-3717 GCA_035491155.1 Magnetospirillum sp.
ACGCCTTGGTGCGACGCAGCTTGGTGAGCGCGGTTTCCGCCTGCATCTTCGAGGGATAGCCGCCCAGCACCACCCAATGGTCACCCCACAGCGGCAGCGTCGTGACCACCTCGCACTGGCCGGTCTTTTTCCATTTCACCAGGGTGTACTCCACCGCAGAGGCGGGGGAGGCCAGTACCACAGGCAGCGCCATGGCCAAGAAGGCTAGGCCTGCATGCCAAAAGCCAGATGCGCCGCCCAGCCGGCTTCCCCCGCGCGGGCGATAGCGCCAGATAGAAGGTGCTTCCATCCAACCGGCAACAAGGGGTGCACCATGCGGGGACGGATTCTGGCCTTGTTGGCCGTACTGCTGACCGGCGCCCCGGCCTTGGCCGCCGAGGAAGGGCTGCCGGGAGATTCCCGCTCCGCCCAGCGCTTGGCCCCCGAGCAACGCCAGATGTTGGCCACCGTTGCCCGCAACGCCGCCACCGCCGCCCAACTGGGCAGCATCGCCAGCCCGCGCATGGGCGCCAGCCGGCTGGGCGAGCTCAGCCAGTCCATGGCGGTCACCAATGGCGGCCTCGCCCAGCAGTTGGTCGAGCTGGCCGGACCGGAGAACCTGCCCATGCGCGAGCGGCTGGACCAGAGCGAGATCGCCCGCCTGCGGGCACTGGCCAGCAATGACCCGGCCGGCCTGTCGCGCCAACTGGTCGGCTGGATCACCAGCCACTACCCCGACACCATTCGCAACGTCGAGACTCTGGGCAGCCAGGACCCGCGCTATGCTGCGCTGGCCCAGGCCACCTTGCCGCAATTGCGCGAGCAATTGGCCGCCGCCCAGCAGATCGCGCAGTCGGCCATGGAGGGTGAGGCGCAATTGCCCCATTGACCGGCGCCCCATTGAGAGCAGTCCCCGCCGCCCGCTCATTGCCCAGCCTCGCCGCCTTGAGAGCTTTCCGACGCGTCCGACGCCTCGGCCCCGATGTGGTCGTTCAGCGGCCCCGCCGAGACCGCGAAACTGGGCACGGCCGGTTCCGCCTTTTCGACCCCCGCCATCTCCTCGGCCTTCACCGGGGCATTGAACGTCGTTTGGGAGGTGGAGGTGTCGGTCGAGGCGGGCGCCGGACAGACGCTCTGATCCGGATTGCACGGCAGCTGCGCCTTCTGCGACGCCCCCGCCGCGCCGCCAGAGGTGGTGCCGCCGGTGGCGCCCCCCGTGGTGCCACCACACGTTCCGCCGCCACCACCGTTACCGCCGCCGCCCGAACCGCCACCGGCCGAGCCCCCGGTACCACCGCCCGTCGTGCCGCCGCCCTGGGCGCTGTTGCGTCCGGCGAAACCTCCGGTGGCGCCGCCCGAGGCAGCGCCGCCGGCCGCCGTCCCCTTGCCCGCGGTGCCGCCGGTGCTGCCGGCGCTGGTGTCACCACCATGGGAAACGCCGCCGCTGTTGGCCCCGCCCGTGCTGGCCGAGGCATTGCCGCCGCTTACGCCGCCGGAACCAATGCTGGCACCGCCGGCGCCATTGGGGGCCGCGCCGGCGCTTACCGACCAGCCGCCTGACAGGGCCGCTTGTTCAGCGCCCTTGCCCAGCGCAGGACTGCGATGGCCGAACTTGGACCCGGGCGCGGAAGACCCCAGGCCAAAGCCGGCCTGGCCGCCCCCATTGCCGGCTCCGTTGCCGGAATGGCCACCCGCCGCCCCACCGCTGCCGCTGCCGCTGCCCGCCGTGCCGCCGGCACCACCCATGCCACCGCCGTGGCCGCCGCCAGCACCGCCACCGCCGGCCGAACCACCCGCAGCGCCCCCCGGACCGCCGATGCCACCGCCATGGGCACCGCCCACGCCGCCCGCCGCGCCGCCGCCGGCACTGCCACCGCCCCCCGCGCCGCCGCCAGCCGCACCGCCGCCAGCCGCACCGCCGGCCTGGCCGCCCGAAGGCCCGCCGCCACCGGTGCTGCCGCCCGACACGCCGCCGGCCGATCCGCCGGCCGCCGCCTGGGCATGGGGCATGACCTCGTCCGCAAGAACCGCCAAGGCCAAACCGACCGTGCCAGCCAGCCCGATACGCCTGATCCACACCGATGCCATGCCGGCCTCCTTGCCCCTTCGATGGCGATGGCCGCCAATATGGCGCGAACGCAGGGGTAGCGGGCGGCGCAGGCGAGAACTCTTTTTCCCCCGCCAGCTCGCCATTCGAAAGGACGCAGTACGCACCCGGATTGATCCATGCTGGCCACCTCGCCAGCAGCCGAGGGATATTATGGACCGCTCACTCCTTGCCGCTCTCGCCTCCGTGATGCTTGTCGCCGCCTGCGCCGAGCAGCCGGTGCAAATGGCCGGCCCGGCGCTTCCGCCCGCACCGCTGCCGACTTGGCGCGTGGGCGATACGGTCAGCTGGAGCAACGGCCAGACCGAAACCGTGACGGCGGTGGACGGCGAGGTGGTGCAGTGGAAGGACCAGGACGGCAACAGCTTCAGCGGCTACCGGAACTTCCTGTTGCCCTCGCTGAAGTGGGACTATCCCAAGACCAGCGCGGTCACCACCATGGATGTGCAGCCGGACACCATGTGGCCGTTGGAAACAGGGAACTCGGCGCATTTCATGGTCAACCAGCGCCTGACGATGAAAATCCACAATTCCGAAATGGCCTATCACGACGAATGGAACTGCCTGGTGGACGGCACCGAGCGGGTGACAGTCAAGCTGGGCAGCTTCAACACCTGGAAGCTGCGCTGCCAGCGCTTCTGGCGCGGCAGCAACATCGGCGAGATCGTCTGGAACTATTCGCCGGAACTGGGACAGGTGGTGCGCCGCACCTGGACCGGCGCCGAGGAACCCGAGGAATTGGTCGCCATCGGCAGCGGCACCATCGATTCCAAGGCCGAGAAGGTGGCCGACAAGGTGCGCCAGCGCGGGCTGGAGGCTTTGGCCTCGGGCGCCAAGGCGATGGGCCGCGCCAACGACATCGAGGCCATGGTGCAGCCCCGCGCCACCTTCGTCACCGATAACGGCACCTTCTGCCGCGACTTCCTGCAGACGCTGTCCACCCCAAAAGCCCGCGCCACCAGCGTAGGCAGCGCCTGCCGTGATACCGACGGCAAATGGGTGGTGGTGGACAGGATGAAGGAGAAGAAAGACTAGCTCGCCAGCACTCGGCACCGAAAGAAAAAGCCCAGCCAAGATCACTTGGCTGGGCTTTCTTTTGGTCGGAGTGAGAGGATTCGAACCTCCGGCCCCTGCCTCCCGAAGACAGTGCTCTACCAGGCTGAGCTACACTCCGGTCGCCTGCGAGGCGCCTCTTATAGCGCCAACCTCGGGCTGGTGCAAAGGGATTTTGCGACCTTTTTCGCAACGTCCGGTTCGGGGCCGAAAACCAGCAATTCAGGCCGCATCAGGCCGTGGCGCAGGGCGCTCCAGGGCATGTGCTCGGCTCGGCCTTCGGCCGTCCGCACCTCCAGGCCGTCGGCCATGACGGAAGTGACGGCGAAGCGGCGGGTGGGCGCCCGGCCGATGCCGGTCAGCGTCACCTCTTGGCCGGAGCGGAACAGGTCGGCCAAGTGGACCACCTTGGCCGGCTCCCCCTGGGTAGGGGTGAAGATGTCGCGCAGGGGCACCGGGCTCAGGGTGCCCTCCTCCAGGTCCAGGCGCACAAGGCCGGCAGAACCGAAATCGTGGGGGCCGTAGCCGTAGCGCCGCACCAGGACGTCCTTGAGGGTGCTCATGCCAGGAACTCCGCC
>DATJKV010000115.1:0-2357 GCA_035491155.1 Magnetospirillum sp.
TCTCGCGCTTCCACAGCAGCGGCAGCTCGTGGTCAGCCTCATTGGGGGCGATGCGCAGCAGCACGCCCCGGCAGGTGCCGCCCGGCAGCAGGCCCATCATCAAGCCGGGATGGCGGGGGCAGGCGCGGCCCGCATGGATCCAGAAGCAGAAGCGGCGGTGGTAGCCGTGCAGGGTGCCGGGGCGGCGCTCCACCGGATGGAACACCGGGTTCCACATCAAGGAGCCATAGGCGAACACCCAGCATTCCTGGTCCGGCGGCCGCACCTCGGCCAGCGAGCGCGCCAGGGCGTCGTCGTCCAGCAAAAGGTGGCTGAAGCCCGATTCGGCGATCATCCGGCGCAATTCGCCGTCTTCCAGTCCCCGCCGGGAAATACCAATCTCGCAGTCCTCGTCCATGGCGGAAAGGTTTAGCAAAAGCGGCCGGCGCTGCCCACCGCCATGACGGTATGGAGGGCTTATTCGATGGACGGGCCGAACACCAGGGTGGTGCCGCCCGGCAGCACGGCGCGGTCGCGGCCGGTCTTCTTGGCCTGGTACATGCGCTGGTCGGCCAATTCCATCAGCTCGGGCCAGTCCTTGGCCTGGTCGGCGGCGCGTTCGGCCACGCCGACGGAGGCGGTCATGGGCTTGCCGTCGGGGCGCATGCCGAGGCCCGCCTCGCGCAGACGCTCGATGACGATGCGGGCGCCTTCGGCGGTGGTGTTGTTGAGGATGGCGACGAATTCCTCGCCGCCCCAGCGCACCAGGACGTCGCCCTTGCGCAGGCCGGACATCAGGGTTTCGGCCAGCTGCTTGAGGGCCTTGTCGCCTTCGTCATGGCCGAAGGTGTCGTTGATGGACTTGAACTTGTCGAGGTCGAAGAAGGCGACCGCCAGTGGCGCGTTCTGCAGGGCCGCCAGGCGGAACAGCAGGTCCAGCGTCTCGCCACCCGAGCGGCGGGTATAGGCCCCCGTCAGCGGGTCGACCATGGCGCGGTTCACCAGCGCGGCCATGTAGTGCATCTGGCTCATGCCCGAGAACATGGCCACGCCCATCACCAGCACCATGAGCCACAACTCGGGGCCGTGCTGGACCAGCGTCATCACCTCGCCGTTCATGTGATAGCCGAGGATTGCGAAGACGAAGGCCGGCACCGAGAAAAGCAGCACCTCCAAAGCGGTCAGCGGGAACACGGCCAGGCCGGCCAGCACGATATTGGGCATCAGCGCATAAAGCTTGGCCGCCAGCAGGCTGACCGGGGTCAGCTCCAGGCCCGAAATGATGCGGATGCTCATCAGGTAGAACACTGGCGGCACCAGCAGCAGGGTCATCAGCATGACGTCTGCCTGCAGCCGCGACTTGCTCAGGTTCCATGGCCAGGTCAGCAGCACGAACACCAGCGCCGAGGCAATGCGCATGGCGGTCATCTGCGCCCATTGCGGCCAGGGGAAGATGAACCAGTCCAGTATCGAGCACAGCGGGACCAATACCGCGAACAGCGCCGCCACCAATTGGACGCGCGAGATGGTCACGGCGGCGGCGTGGCGGCGGATGTGGGTGGAGTGCCGGAACGGCACCAGCAGGTCGAAGAACTGGTCCCAGGTAATCTTGATGGGCGCGAACAGGTGCGCCGCGAAGGAGCGGCGGCCGCCGGTGATGGCATCGCTGGTAACGGGCATGGACCAAGTTCCCTGACAAATCCCCCAAAGGCGGCAGGACCTTAGACATATACGTAAGGATAAACAATCGGTGATTGCCCGATCTGCAGGCTTTTCCACGCGGTCAGCACATTCGGTTGTCCACCCTTGCTGAGAAAGCAACCTGTGGCCGTTTGGCCCGGCCTTTGCGAGGGGATGGCTGGAATGGCGACGGCGAGGTGGCTGATGTCGGAAACCTACCAACACCTGATGGCCTGTCCCAGCGGCGAGGACGTCTTCGACCGCCATGTCTTCGCCTGCGTTATCGCCAAAGGGGCCGGCGAGCGGGTGCCATTGACCGAGGCGGTCGGGTTGGATTGGCCCCAGCTATTTCGCCTGATGGAACGCTATTTCCCCGGGGCCGGTTGGTTGTTTGCCCACGACCTGGGCGGTCGCGGCGAGGATGCGCTGGAGGAGCCGGACCTCCGTTGTCTGCTTTGCGACAACGCTTCCGACCCCGGGCGGCCCGAGACCGCCTGGCTGGCCGCCATGGTGGCGCGCCGCTCGCTCAAGTCCGGGCATCTGTGGCAGGACCTCGGGATCACCTGCCGTGCCGATCTGTCCCGCCTGATGGAAAGGCATTTCGCCCCGCTGGCGGCGCGCAACAGCCGAGACATGAAGTGGAAGAAGTTCTTCTATCGCGAACTGTGCCAGATGGAGGGGGTTAACCTGTGCAAGTC
>DATJKV010000116.1:0-11387 GCA_035491155.1 Magnetospirillum sp.
GGAAGTTGTAGGCGGGGGTAAGTGTTCCCTGCAACCAGCTTGTAAAAATGGTATCCTAACGACACCAATCGCCCGTCAAACCGCTTGCATGCCTTCCACGTCGGGATTACCGTCAGCGCGCGTGCCAAGGGGGGAAGGAAACTGCCAACGTGGAGTTTCTAAGTGATGTCTTGAAGAAGATCCTTGGGATTGTCTTCTCAGGCATGACCATGGCCGAGATCTTCGATCTGTTGATGCCCACCAGGCAGTCGGCTTTCGTCCAGCGGCGCCGTTCGCTGTTGATCTTGTCGCGCGTGCGTCTGGTCGCGGCCACCTTCGCGGTGCTGACGCCGCTGTGGATTCCGGTCGATCTCTATATTTTCGAGACGGCGCTGGGCATGTACCTGGCCGCCCTGCGCGTGCTGGCCTCCATCGCCTTCGTGTTGCTGTGCCTGTCCTATCGCGGTGCCGACAGCGTCGGCGTGGCCCGCTGGGGTCTGGTGTGGCTGCTGGCCATTCCCACCGTCTTCTTCCTGATCAGCCATCCGCTGCTGGCCCAGTTCGCCATCACCGACCCCGCCCAGCAGGTGATCGCCGCCGGTTACGCCTTCCTGCCGTTCGTCATGGTGGCCGGCCTGTCGGTGTTCCCCATCACCTTCTTCGAGGGCGTGGCGCTGTCCACGCCGCTGCTGCTGGCCTATCTGCTGACCGGCGTGCTGGGCTACCAGCTGTTGCCCTTCGCCTCGCACCTTGGCGCCCAGTGGCTGCTGCTGCTGCTGGCGACGGTGGCGACGCTGTCGGGCATGAGCCAGTTGCACTTCATGAGCCAGCTGGTGGACCAGTCCTCCCATGACGGCCTGACGCGCGCCTATAACCGCCGCGTCGGCGAGGAAATGGTGATCCAGCAGTTCCTGTCCGCCCAGCGCGCCGGCACGCCGTTCGCCATGGCGTTCGTCGATCTGGACAATTTCAAGTCCATCAACGACCGCTACGGCCACGAAGAGGGCGACAATGCGCTGCGTTCCGCATCGACCGCTTTGCGCCGGGTGCTGCGCCGGGGCGACATCCTGGTCCGCTGGGGCGGCGAGGAATTCCTGGCGCTGATGCCCAACACCGATGCCGAGGGCGCCCAGATCGCCATCAACCGCCTGCGCGAAGTGGGCCTGGGCCTGCGTCCCGAGGGCAAGCCGCTGACCGCCTCCATCGGTATCGCCGAACGCCTGGCCGACGATTGCGACCAGTGGACCGATCTGGTGGAAAAGGCCGATCAGCGCATGTACATCGCCAAGCAGACCGGCAAGGACCGCGTCATCAGCATTGGCGACCAGTTGATCGCCAAGTCGGACGAGCCGGTGGCGTAAGCGCGGGGGTTCGGCAAGGAATGCGAATGGCCGGGCAATGCCCGGCCATTGTCGTTTCAGGGAGCTTTAAGCGAACTCGAACACGCCCTCGATTTCCACCGCGACGTTGAGCGGCAGGGAAGGGGCGCCGACGGCGACGCGGGCGTGGCGGCCGGCTTCGCCCAGCACGTCCACCATCAGGTCCGAGCATCCGTTGACCACCTTGGGCTGGTCGGTGAACGAGGGCGCGCTGGCGACGAAGGCCGTCAGCCTGACCAGACGGGTCACCCGGTCCAGGTCGCCCAATGCCGCCTTCGCCTGGGCCAGCAGGCCAAGGCCGCACAGCCGCGCGGCGCGGGTGCCGTCCTCAATGGTGACGTCGGTGCCCAGCTTGCCCACGACGGCGGGTTTGCCGTTTTCCAGCGGCAGCTGGCCCGAGACGAAGACCAGATTGCCGGTGATCACGAAGGGCACGTAATTGGCGACCGCCGCTGCCGGCACCGGCAAGGTGATGCCCAGATCCTTCAGCCGCTGTTCCACGCCCATCTCGCACTCCTTTTCTAGTGGGGAGACAAAACTAGACCGCCACAGCGCCGGCGTCGAGCCGGCGCTGCACCCCAGCCACCATTCTGGCCTCCTGGGCCGAGCCGCCTAGCCGCCGTTCCGGATGTCGCGGGCCAGGGCGTCGAGGATGGACAGCACCTCCTCCGAGGCGCCCTGCAGCGCCTCCACGGCCCGCTGGCGACCGCTCATGTCGTTGCCGGCGTTGCAGGACAGCGCCTGCTTGCCGGCCTCGTGCACCCGCTTGTGCGGGTCGAGCAGGGCGCCGTACCAGCGGCTGTTCTTCACCACCGGCTCCTGCACGCTGTCGTACCACTTGCCCAGGCGGCAGCAATGGTGGTCGGGCAGCTTGTCGGCGGTCAGGTTGTTCTTGCCGGCGATGCTGTCGGCCACGTTCTGGCGGAACACCATGTGGTCGATCTTGGTGCCCAGCACCAGTGCCGCGTGGCGGGCAGGGCCCTGGGCCTGGGCGGCGTCCAGCAGGAAGAAGGCCATCTGTTCCTTCAGCGCCTCGGCCTGGTGTTCCAGCGCCTGGGCGGTGGCGGCGCTTTCCTCCACCAGGGCGGCGTTCTTCTGGGTGGCCTCGTCCACCTCGGCAATGGTGGTGGTGACCTGCTCGATGCCGGTGCTCTGCTCGCGGGTGGCGGAGGCGATTTCCTCGACGATGCTGGCGACGGAATGGATGGCGCCGGTGATCTGATCCAGGGCGCCGCCGGCGTCCTTAACCAATTGGGCGCCGCCGGTCACCTCGCGGCCGGACTCGGCGATCAGCCCCTTGATCTCCTTGGAGGCATCGGCCGAGCGCTGGGCCAGGTTGCGCACCTCCTGCGCCACCACGGCGAAGCCCTTGCCGGCCTCGCCGGCCCGGGCCGCCTCCACCGCCGCGTTGAGCGCCAGCAGGTTGGTCTGGAAGGCGATCTCCTCGATCATGCCGACGATGGCGCCGATCTTGGTGCTGGATGCCTCGATGCGGCCCATGGCGGCGATGGCGTCGTTGACCACCCCGTGGCTGCTGGAGGCGGAATCCCTGGCCTGATTGGCGAAGACATTGGCCTGCTGGGCGTTGGCGGCGTTCTGCCGCACCGTCGCGGTCAGCTCCTCCAGCGCGGCGGCGGCCTCTTCCAGGCTGGCGGCGTGCTTCTCGCCGCGTTCGGACAGTTCCATGGAGGAGCCGGTGACCTCGGCGGCGATCTCGTTCAACTGGCCGGCGGCACCGCCGATCTGTTTGACGATGGTGGCCAGCTTGATGGCGGTGCCGTTGAAGTCGCCCTTCAGCTTGGCGAAGACGCCTTCGTACATCTTGTCGATGCGCCGGGTCAGGTCGCCGGTGGCCAGGCCTTCCAACTGGGCGGCCAGGTCGTCCACCACCTCGGCGATAGCGACGAGCAGACGATTGATGTCGGTCGCCATCACCAGGGCGGCGCCCGTGCGGCCCTCGGTGGGCACGCGAAGCGACAGGTCGCCCTTGGCCGCCTTCAGCACCACATGCTCGATCTCGTGGGCCAGCGCCTGCTCGTCGGTGAGGTCCTTCAGTTCCACCACCCGGCCCACTTCGCCGTCTGCGGCAGCGGCGATGGCGATTGTGGCGGATACCGTGCGGCCGTTGAGCACCAGCGGTGAACCCGATAGGGCCGCGCCCACGTTTTCCAGTTCGTCTCCCAGCAGCGCGCGGGCGGCATCGTTGGCCAGCACGACCCGGTCGCCCGCCAGCACCAGCCGGGGCGTCGGGCTGCAAAGGAAAGAGGCGCGGGTACGCGCAGCCTCCAGCATCAGCGGCGCCAGCCGCTCGCCGGCAGCCACCAGGCCGGCCCCCTCATGGTCGGCGGGCAGGGCGGGGAAACGCACCTCGACCCGGCCTTCGGCCAGGGCCGCCAGCGGTTTGGCCGCGTGGGCGAAGGCCTGGGCGACCTTGCCGTTCAGCCCGGCGGCGAGGGCGGTGGAAACCGCCGCCAGCAGCAGGCCGAGGCCGGGAACGAGGATGCTCCACGGAGCGGGAAGGTGGAAGGAGGCGAGGCCGCTGACGGCCAACAGGCCAAGCACAGGCACGGCAAACGCCGCGCCAATCTGGGTTCGTACCGGCGCCATGATATTATCCCCTGATTTACTAGGGAGAATACGAGCGCTTTCGCCTTAATGCAAAAAACTTAATGTTTGAAACCGAGAATTTATCAGCCCACCAGGAACCCCTTAACCGCCAAGGATGCCAGGATGGCCGCGAGCTGGTCGGCCTGGTCGCCCAAAGCGCGCGCCAACCCGGCATGGTCGGTCTTGCCGTCGCAGGCGGCCAGCACGGCACGGGCAGGGGCGTCCAGCAGCTCGTTGCCCAGGCGGGCGCTGGGCAGGAAGGTCTGCTCGGCCGCCAACAGGCGGGCCGGGGCAAAGGCCAGCGGGCGCGCGCTGACGGTGCTGACGTCCGGGGTTTCCTCGGAATGGATGGTATAGCACTCGGCCCGCACCAGCAGCAGGCCCAGCTCCACCAGCGCCTTCTGCACCTCGGCCTTGTCCTTGAGGCCGGCGCGGGCGGCGGCCTCGGTGATCAGGCGGCGGGCGGGGATGGGGCGGCCCTGGCGCTCGGCCAGAACCACGTTCAGGGCGGCGGCGGCGCGCTTGGCCACCCGCACATTGGTGTCGCCCGGCCCGGCGAAGGCCACCATCTGGTCCTGGCGCAGGTCGATGGCGGCGGGATCGCGCGGGCGCAGGTACGAGGTCAGGCAGAAATCCAGGATGCGGGCGCGGTCGGGCTCACGGTTCAGCTGTACCTCGGGACGGCAGATCAGGCTGGCGCGGAAACGCTGGTTGATCAGGTAGTCGACGTACTGCTCGCGCTCGACCGGATCGGCGATGGCGGCCAGGCGCTCGGCCACCGTGGGCGGCACGTTGCCGGCCACCATGCGCTTGGGATGTGCGTCACCCAGGTATTGCAGCCCGGCGGCCTTCAGCTTGTCCACCACCTGGTGGAAATAGAACTGGTGGTTCGAGCTCTCGAAATACTCGTGCATCAGATAGGCGGGCGGGCTGGTGCGCAGGGTGTTCAATTCGCGCGCCAAGTTCAGCCGCCAGGGATCGTTCTCCATGGGGGCCGCCGCCAGGATGGTCTCCAGCAGGGCGATGGCCGCCGCCACCTTGTCCGCCGGCCCCTCGATGTCGCGGCAATGGTGCATCAGCATGTCGCGCACCGGCAGCGACACGTACCAGCCGGGCAGGGTGTTGTAGCTCAGCATGCCGATGCCGGTAGGTGCCAGGAAGCGGGCGAAGGTGGCCACGGTGGCGTCCTGCACCTCGGGCGGCACCCAGGACAGCACGCCGTGGGCGATGATGTAGTCGAACTGGCCCAGCTCGTCGCCCAGCTCGGTGATGGACTGGGCATGGAAGGCGATGTTGTCCAGGCCCAGGCGGTCGACGATGCCTTGCGCCTTGGCGATCTGCACCGGCGACAGGTCGATGCCGACGAACTGGGCCTTGGGCCAGCGCGCCGCCATGGGGATCAGGTTGCCGCCACCGGCGCAGCCCAGCTCCAGCACGCGGGCGCGGCGCCAGTCGGGCGGATTGGCGCCGAACAGCCGGGCGACGGCGTTCAGGTATTGGGGCGCGGTGTAGTCGTAGACGCAGTTCTCGTAGGGGACGGCGTCATAGGCTTGGGCAAGGTCGCTCATTCCCTCGGGTTACCCTTGCCCGCGCCCGGCGTCAACGCTGCTGTGCGCCCGGGCTGAAGACCAGCCGCGCCGCCAGCCCGCCAAGGTCCGAGCGGTCCAGCTCCAGGCGGCCGCCGTACAAGGCGGCGAGGTCGTGCACGATGGCCAGCCCCAGGCCGTGGCCGGGGGCGCTTTCGTCCAGGCGGGCGCCACGCCGGGTGGCCTTCCCGCTCTCGGCCTCGGGCAGGCCGGGGCCGTCGTCTTCCACGATGATGGCGAGCGCGCCCTCTGTCCGCACCACCACGCGCGAGCGCGCCCATTTGCAGGCGTTGTCCATCAAATTGCCCAGCATCTCGGCCAAATCCTCGCGGTCGCCGGCGAAGCGGGCGTCGGCGGCGCGGGCCACCTCGATGACAAGACCGCGCCCCACATGAATCTTGTTCAGCACGGCGGCGATTTCACCGGCCACTTCGGCCACCGACTGGGTGGCGCCAAGGATGCGGGCGGATGAGGCCTCGGCACGGGCCCGGGTCAGGTGGTGCTCCACCAGGCGGCCCATGCGTTCCACCTGCTGGGCCAGCACGGCCGGGTCGGCCGAGCCCGAGGACAGTTCGGCCCGCATCACCGACAGCGGCGTTTTCAGCCCGTGGGCCAGGTTGCCCACATGGGTGCGGGCGCGGTCCACCAGCTCGGCGTCGTGATCCAGCACCGCGTTCAGCGACTCGGCCAAGGGCGCGATCTCGGTTGGATAGCCGCCCGACAGACGCTGGCCGGGGCGGCGCTTCAGCGCCTCCAGTTCGGCGGCGAGCCGCGACAGCGGCCGCAGGCCATAGCCCACCTGCACCGCCATGGCCGCCGCCAGCCCGAGGGCCAGCAGGACGAACGAGACCACCAGCAGGCGGTCGAAGCTTTTCAGCTCGCGGTCCACGTCATGGCGCGATGCCGCCACCGCCACGTGGACGGGGCTGTCGCGGTCAAGGGGCGTGATGTCCCGCTCGGCGGTGAGCAGGGCTTGGCCTTGCGGCCCCTGGGCACGGCCGAAGGCAACCGCGCCGGGGCCGGGCGACGGCATCACCGGCAGGGCGGTGTCCCACAGCGAGCGTGAGCGCAGCAGCACGGCCCCGCTTTCGTCGGCCACCTGCCAGTACCAGCCGGAATAGGGCTGGTCGAAGCGGGGATCACCCAGCGGGCGGGTGAGGGTGAGCTTGCCGTCCGCGTTGACCTCCAGCGCCGCCGCCACGCCGCGCACGGCGGTCAGCAGGCGCAACTGGAAGGTGCGTTCGACACTGTCCTCGAAGGCCAGGCGCAGCACGGTGCCGCTGACCGCCAGCGCCAGGACCAGCCACAGGGTGGCGGCGGCGATCAGGCGGCGGCGCAGCGAGGTGCTAGCGGCCATCGCCGGGCGCTTCCAGCCGCCAGCCTTGGCCGCGCAGGGTGTGCAGCACCTCCACCCCCAGCTTCTTGCGGATGCGGCCGATAAGGACGTCGATGACGTTGGAATCGCGGTCCTCGTCGCGGTCGTAGACGTGCTCGGCCAGCTCGCTGCGCCCGACCACCCGGCCCTGGTGGTGGGCCAGATAGGACAGGATGCGGAATTCCTGTGCCGTCAGCGCCACCTTCTGGTCGTCCACCCACACCCGCGCCGAGCCGGTATCGATGCGCACCGGCCCGCAGACGATCTCGGGGCTGGCATGGCCGGCGGCGCGGCGGATCAGGGCGCGTATGCGGTAGACCACCTCGTCCATCTCGAACGGCTTGGTCAGATAGTCGTCGGCGCCGGAATCAAAGGCCTGGGCCTTCTCGGACCAGCGCGAGCGGGCGGTCAGCACCAGCACCGGAAAGGTGCGCCCGGCTTCACGCCAGCGCCGCAGTACCGAAACGCCGTCCAGGCGCGGCAAACCCAGGTCCAGCACCACCGCATCATAGGGTTCGGTGTCGCCCAGGAACCACGCCTCCTCGCCGTCATAGGCGACGTCCACGGCGAAGCCGGCGGCCTCCAGCGCCTGTTCCACCCGCAGCGCCAGCTGGGGCTCGTCTTCCACCACCAGCACTCTCATGGCAGCACCCTCATGGCCGCCTTCCCTTGACCTTCAACAGGCTGCCGTCGCGGGCGTCGTAATGGAGCTGCATCACCTGGCCGGTGGGCGAGATCAGCTTGATCTCGTAGACGGGGCGGCCGTGCCACTCCTCCAGCTCGGTCTCGATGACGTCGCCGGGAAAGTCGCGCGCCACCGCGTCCAGCACCGTCTTCAGCGGCACCACCTCGCCGGCTTGCACCGCCCGGTGGGTGCGCTCGTGGTCGTCATCGGCCAGGGCGGGCAGGGCGGCCAGCCAGAAAACCAGTAGCAGGGAGGCGAGTTTGCGCATACCGGAAACAATCGTCCCGTTTGGATGAACCGCGCATGAACCGGTCCGTCAAATCCGGTTCAGCCTTGCTGGATTAGTGTCGGCCCAATCATTCCCGCCGACAAGGAGTAAGCCCATGTTGCGCAAGATCGTCGTACAGGGCGCCGTCGCCACCGTATTGGTGGCCGTGGTCGCCGCCATCGCGCAGGTGGTGGCATGAATCGGCTGCGCCTGTGGCATGCCGCCCTGGTGGGCGCTTTCATCGTCGCCTTTGCCACCGGCGACGAAGACACCTACACCATGCATCTGGTGTCGGGCTGGCTGGTGGTGGCGCTGCTGGCGCTGCGCCCGGTTCTCGCCTTCAAGCGCCCCAATCGTGCAAGGATTTTTGCCTGGTCCGTGACCGCCACTCTGGCGGCCGTGGCGGCGGCGGCCCTCAGTGGCGTGGCGGCCGATTTGGTGCCCTTTGTCGAGGGCCTGCACGAGGGACTGGCCAACCTTTCCCTGGGCGTCGTGTTGGCCCACGTGGCCGCCGCCTTCGCCGTATACAGGGGGCGCCGTTGGCTGGCCCGCTGGGTGCCGGCGGCGCTGGCCGTGGGCCTGATGGTGATGGCCTCGCCCCTGAAGGCCGAGCCGGCACGCGACGCCATCCTGGCTGCCTATGCCGCCAGTGCCAAGGCCGAGAACCCCGCCTTCGCCGGCTTTTCGGCGGCGTGCGGCGAGGCGCTGTACCGTTCGCGCAACAGCGTCAACCCCGACGCCGTCTCGTGCTCCAGCTGCCACACCGACGACCCCACCCGCCCGGGCCGCCACGTCAAGACCGGGCGCACCATCGAGCCGGTGGCGGTGTCGGCCAATCCCAAGCGCTTCACCGATGCCGAGAAGGTCGAAGAGCGCTTTACCCGCGACTGCAAGTCGATCCTTGGGCGCGTCTGCACGGCGCAGGAAAAGGGCGACTACGTTACCTTCATGGCCTCGCGCTGACGGAGATCGCCCATGCGCCGATATCTCATGACCACCCTGGCCGTGCTGGCCAGTGTCCCGGCCCTGGCGGGCGAGCACAGCGTCGCTCCCGTCACCGACTCCACACTGCGCAAGGAATGTGGCCAGTGCCACATGGCGTTCCAGCCCGGATTGCTGCCTGCCGTCTCGTGGGAGAAGATGATGGACAACCTCGCCAATCATTTCGGCGAGGACGCCAGTGTGGCGCCAGCCAAGGCCGCCCAGATCCGCCAGGTCCTGGTGTCCGGCGCCGGGCGGGTGCGGCGCGGCGGCGTGCCCGAGCGCATCACTACGGCGCCATGGTTCGTGCACGAGCATAATTTCCCCGACCGGGTGTGGAAGCGCCCCGAGGTGGTGTCAAAATCCAACTGCCCGGCCTGCCACCGCGGTGCCGAGCAAGGCTTCTATGATGACGACTGAATGAACCGGTAGGGCGCCTTCCGCGTTCATTGGGCATGGACGCGGAAAGCCTGGGCGTTTTCCTGTTCGGCATGAAGGGTGACGTATCGTGGTGGCAGATGTCGCTGCGCGGCATCACCGTCTTCATCTACGGTTTGCTGCTGGTGCGCTTTCCCGGTCAGCGCATCTTCGGCAAGTCCTCGGCCTTCGACATCGTGCTGGCGGTGCTGGTCGGTTCGAACCTGAGCCGTGCGCTCACCGGCAATTCGCCCTTCATCGCCACCCTGGCCGCCACCACCGTCATCGTCATGATCCATTGGGGTGTCGCCCACCTGGCTGCCCATTCCCGCGTGCTCAGCTGGCTGGCCAAGGGGGCCGTCGTGCACTTGGTCACGGACGGCCAGCCTGACCGCAGGCGCATGGCGCGGCACGGCATTACCGATGGCGACCTCGAAGAAGCCATGCGCCAGTTCGGCGTGGAGCGTCTGGACCAGGTCAAGACCGCGTGCCTGGAGCGCAACGGCAAGATCAGCGTGGTGCCGAAATGAAGGACGGGCCGGCTCCCGCAAGCGAAAGCCGGCCCGTGACAGGCGAGGGGCCCAAGAGAGGAAAACGCGGCCCCCCGGCATCCGTGAATGGGAAATTAGTCGAGAGGGTGCTGGCGGTCAACATATAGCGCTGCTGCGTTTATGCATGCGCCCCATGTTGTGGGCTACGACGCCGGGCCAGGATTGACGGAAGTCACGGTGGCCGCCGGACGTAGCCTTAAGATCGGCCGGTTGCAACCCGGACCTGTCCATGCCTTTGCCTACGGCCCTGGTGCTGGGCCATGACCTCATCGATGCCCAGCACGATCATTTGCTCGATCTGATCGCGCGCCTGCAGGGATGCAGCCGGCCTGACGGCGCCATCGCGGACATGGTGTCGTTCATGCGGCAGCATTTCCGCGACGAGGAGGAGGCCATCGCGCTGCGCGATCAGGAGGTGGCGCTGGACCATGGTGCCACCCATCGGGTGATCGCCATGCAGGTACTGGACATCGTCGCCGGGATGCAGGCCGGAGGGTGCCCCGACCGCGCCTCGCGCTCCATCAGCGCGATCTTGCTGGAGCACATCGTTACCGAAGACCGGATGTTGAAGCGGCTGTTTTCACTGCCCGAGCCGCGACACCTCACGCTCCCCCGCGGAACTGAATGATATTGCCGCTGCGCACTTCATGGACCGGCAGGTAGATTTCGAACCGGCCCGCGCCGGACAACACCGTCCATCCGCCCAGCCTTTCGACCGTATGCACCGACTCGCCCAATGCCGGGTCGCCCGTTAGCGCCTCGTCGGTAACCTGCGGTGCCTCGGGCAGGTCGAAACCTCCATCCCCGCCCACACACAGGCGCACGTACTGGCCGTCGTGCCCCAGGGTCACCATGTCCACCGCCAGTTCCAGCGCCGGCTGGCCGGCCAGATTGCCGGCGGCAACGGCGCAGAAGTCCAGCAGGATGGCGGCGACCTCGTCCTCCTCGCCCAGCACCAGCGCCTCCTCGGCCGCCAACGTGGTGCGCAGGGCGGTGCCGGGTGGCAGCAGAGCGGCTAGCCGTTCGGTGTTGCGCCTGACCATGCCGGCCAGGCTGACCGGGCGGGCAGGGGGTGTCTGCTCGGCAGCGTCCGCGCCGCGCAGGCGGCGCAGGCCGGCCAGCACCGCTTCAACCTCGGCCCGCTCGGGCGAGCCGGCGGGCAGCAGGCGGGCGGCTTTGGCGGCGTGGTCCTCCAGCGGGCTGATCATGGCGCTCATTTCGCTGCGCACCTCGCTCGCCATCTGGGCGCCGCGGATGCGGTCCAACTCGGCGGCGATGCGGGTGCGTTCCTCTTGCGCCGTCTTAAGCGCGGTCACGTCCAGCGCCACGCCGTCCCACACCCAGCCGCCCTCGGTCTTGGACGGCGAGGCCAGCACGCACATCCAGCGCATCTGGCCGCCCAGGCCATCGCGCAGCTTGAACTCGAAATCCACCGCGCGGTGGGGGGTGCGCGACAAAGCGTGCAGCAGCCCCAGCCAGTCGGACGAAGACAGCAGGCGCCGCAACACCGAGCGCACCGGCCTGTCGATCACCTCGGTGGGCGACAGGCCGGTGATGTC
>DATJKV010000117.1:0-3080 GCA_035491155.1 Magnetospirillum sp.
CAGGCGTGAACTTCACCGCGTTGGACAGCAGGTTCAGCAGGACCTGACGGATGCGTAACGGGTCGGCCTTGAGGCGCGGCAGCGGACGCTCGGCTTCCAATTCCAGGCCGACCCGGCGCTGGTCGGCGCGCTGGCCGATCATGCGCAACGTGCCGTCCAGGCACTCGCCCAGGTCCATGACCTCTTCATGCAGCATCATCTCGCCCACCTCGATGCGGGCCACGTCCAGGATGTCCTCGATGACGTCGCGCAGATGGCAGCCGGCGTCGCGGATCAGCTTGACGTACTCGGCGTAGCGGTCATTGCCCAACGGCCCGAACACCTGCTCCTGCATGGTCTCGGAAAAGCCGATGACCGCATTAAGCGGCGTGCGCAGTTCGTGGCTGACCGAGGCCAGGAACGAGGACTTGGCCCGGCTGGCTGCCTCGGCCTCCAGCTTGGCGGCGCGCAAGGCCTCCTCGGTCCGCTTGATGTGGGTGATCTCGCGCCCTTCGGGGATGATGTAGTGCACCCGGCCATTGGAGCCGTATACCGGCTTCAGCGAGAAATCGATGGTCAGCGCGCTGCCGTCGGGCGCCGGATGGGTGGCTTCGAAGCGGACGAATTCCCCGGCGGCGGCCCGCCGGATGCCGTCGCTCAGGCGTTCCCGCTCGGCCGCGGAGTGAGCCCACCACGGGGTTTCGGCGAAGGGCAGGCCGGCGATCTCGTCCAGGCCTTTGTCGATGAAGGCCAGCGCCGTGGCGTTGGCCTCCAGCAGATGGCCTTCAACGTCCAACAGACCGATGACTTCGTGGGTCTGGTCGAAGATGGCGCGGAAGCGGAATTCGGTGTCGGCCAGCCGCCGCTGGGCCTCCTTCAGAGGATCGGCCTCCGAATAGCTGGACACCACGACCCGGCCGGCACGGGGATGGACGATCGGCACCGAATGCACGTGCAGCCATTTCACCCTGTCGTCTGGTTGGCGCACGCCCACCACCGCCGCCACCGGGTTCCCGCTTTCCAGTGCCATGGTATCGGGGGCGTCGGCCGTCTCCAGCGGCGCCCCGTCCCAGCGTACGAATTCCGGCGTGCCCCCATCTCCCAGCAGGGCGCGGGCGGCGCGATTGTTGCAAAGTATGCCGCCGTCGGCGGTGCGGATGGTGATGCCTTCATGGATCACCTCGATGATGGAATCGTGGGGGCAACCCTGCGGCATCTGGGACAGCGTCAGCACGGCGCCGCCGCTGGGCAATGGGGCGACCGAGCACATCAGCGGTGAGGCTGTTTTTCTTGTCCTTCGAACATGGACCAGCGCCTCGGCGGACTTATCCAGCGAGACAGGCAAGCCTTCCAGCACCTCAATGGCGGCCTGGCCCGGTAAGGCGTCCGTCGCTTGGCCGACAAGGCAGGCGAAGGCCGAATTGGCCTCGGCCAGCCGCCCCGTCGCGTCGACGATGGCGCTTGGAGCCGCCATGGCGGCAAATGCCTCGTGGAAAGGGCTCGTCATTGCCCACCCCCAATGGTCAACGCAACCATCATCCGGCGCGTTTGGGAATGGTGCACGTGCTAATAAGAATAAACTCGGTAACTTTAAGTATCGCCTTGTAATGCAAGCGGTTTACGTCCTTTGGACGGTGCAGCCATAGGACATTCCAAGACAGGCCCAGGTTCTAGGAGGTCGGTAGGGTCTTCGAGGGGTGAAGCGGAATGTCCACGTAGAACACCGACCCCTTTCCCACCCATGAGCGCACGCCAATACGCAGGCCCAGCAGCTTGGCGGTGCGGGCAACGATGGCAAGGCCAAGCCCCATGCCCTTCGAACGGTCGCGCTCCCCATTGTCCAATTGGGTGAATTCCTCCCAGATTTCCACCTGACGCTCCGGCGGAATGCCGGGGCCGGTGTCCCAGACTTCCAACCGCACGTGGTCGGCGAAGCGTCGGCAGCCGATCAGCACCTTGCCCGAAGAGGTGTAGCGCAATGCGTTGGTCAGCAGGTTGCGCACCATGCGCGACATCAGCACGCTGTCGGTAGTGATGGTGACTTCGCAGGGGACCAAGCGGAATTCCAGCCCCTGGGCCTCCGCCTGCCGGCGGAACTCCTCGGCCATGCCGGCCAGCAGGTCGTTCAAGTTCACGGCGTCGGCCTTGGGCACGGTGACGCCGGCCTCCAGGGCGGAGATGTGCAGCAAGGCGTTCAGCAAGTCGCGGCCAGAATCCATGGCATTGCTGAGCGCACTCAGCACATGGCGGTCGTCCTCGGCGGTCAGGCGGGCCTCCAGCACATCGCGGAACAGCTGCATGGCCTGGAAAGGCTGGCGCAGGTCGTGGCTGGCCGAAGCGAGGAAGCGGCTCTTGGCCTCGTTGGCCTGCTCGGCCATGGCCTTGGCCTCCTCGAGTTCAATGGTGCGTTCGCGCACGCGTGCTTCCAGGTGGGCGTTCAGTTCGCGCAACTGGGCCTCGGCCTCGCGGCGCTCAGCCACCTGGGCTTCCAGCTCCTTGTGGGTGGGCGCCCGCAACGCCACCGGCAGCAGCGGCCACAGCAGGATCGCGGTACTCAGGGATATCAGCGCGGTGATGGCCTTGATCATCCCCTGTTCCACGTAGATCGGCCACCACAACGTGACGACACTGCTGAAGTGGGTGGTGCCGCAGGCCAGCACGAATGCGGCGAACAGTATCAGAACCCAGCGCGACCGTCCCTCGGCGCGGCGCCGCGCATAGACCAGCAAGACCATGGGAATTGAGTAGTAGCTGATGGCGATGAGGGCGTCCGACACAGCGTGCAGCCAGACAAGTGCCGGTGACAGGGCCAGACAAACGGAATGGGGCAGGAAATTGGCTGCGTCGGGCCACATGAATGCGGATACTCCGGTGCGGCGTGCCCTTGGGAAGCCCCGGTGGGCAGCCGTGTAGATGTGTCGATATAGAGGGGTTTGCCACCCGGAGCAGCCGGAATCCGGAGCTTTGAAACTTAAGGTATAAGGCGCAGTTTTCCTGCTCGCATCCGAATGCGTACGCAGGATAGAAAACGGTGCCAGGAACACCTATCCAGGGCGCGCTGGGGCGCGCGCTCAGCCGCCCGACAGGCCGTACTTGCGCAG
>DATJKV010000118.1:0-1654 GCA_035491155.1 Magnetospirillum sp.
GCCCAAGAAGCTGGGCGTGAAGTCGGCCAAGGAGCTGGACGGCGCCACCATCTGCGTGCTGCCCGGCACCACCACCGAACAGAACCTGGCTGATTGGTTCCGCGCCAACAAGCTGAGCTTCAAGCCGGTGGTGATCGAGAAGAATGAGGAACTGACCAGCGCCTTCTTCGCCGGCCGCTGCGATTCCTTCTCGTCGGACGCTTCGCAATTGGCCGCGGTGCGCGCCAACGAGGCGCCCAAGCCGGACGACTATGTCATCCTGCCCGATCTGATCTCGAAGGAGCCGCTGACCCCGGTGGTCCGCCATGCCGACGACCAGTGGGCCGACATCGTGCGCTGGGCGCTGTTCACCATGATCGCCGGCGAGGAAAAGGGCATCACCTCGAAGAACGTGGACCAGATGCTCAACTCGCCCGATCCCGAGGTGAAGCGCATTCTGGGCGTCACCCCCGGCAACGGCAAGGCGCTGGGCCTGGACGAGAAGTGGGCCTACAACATCCTCAAGCAGGTGGGCAATTACGGCGAGAGCTTCGATCGCAATGTCGGCAAGGGCTCGAAGCTGAAGATCGAGCGAGGCCTCAATGCGCTCTACACCAACGGCGGGCTGATGTACTCGCCGCCGTTCAAGTAAGGCATCCTTCCGTGGCCATTGGCCATCCGGGTAACGCGAAGCGGTCGCTGTTCTACAGCGCCCGCTTTCGCGGCATCCTTTATCAGGTGGTGGTGGTCGCTCTGGTGGTGGCGCTGGGGTGGTATCTGGTCCACAACACGCTGACCAACCTGGCGGCGCGCGGTATCGCCACCGGCTTTGATTTCCTTGGGCGCGAGGCCGGCTTCGACATCGGCGAAAGCCCCATCGCCTATACCCCCGCCGATTCCTATGCCCATGCCCTGGTGGTGGGCCTGCTGAACACCCTGGTGGTGGCGGCGCTGGGCATCGCATTGGCCACCCTGATCGGGGTGGTGGTGGGCATCGCCCGGCTGTCGGGCAACTGGCTGGTGGCGCGGCTGGCGACCCTTTATGTCGAGGGCGTGCGCAACGTCCCGCTGCTGCTGCAATTGTTCGTCTGGTACGGCATCGTCACCTCGTTGCCGGGACCGCGCCAGGCGCTGAATCCGCTGCCCGGCATCTTCCTGTCCAACCGCGGCCTCAAGGTGCCGCTGCCCGAAGCTCATCCCATCCATCCCTGGCTGTTGTTGGCGCTGCTGGGGGGCTTTGGGTTGGCCTGGGGCGTGCGCCGCTGGGCCATCGCCCGGCACGACCGCACCGGCCGGCCGTTTCCCTGGATGCTGACCGGTCTCGGCCTGACGCTGGGGCTGCCGCTGGTGCTGTTCCTGGCGGTCGGTGCCCCGCTGGCCATGGACGTACCCACCTTGCGTGGCTTCAACTTCGCCGGCGGCGGCACCTTGAGCCCGGAATTCGCCGCGCTGCTGGCGGGCCTGTCCGTCTACACCGCCGCCTTCATCGCCGAGATCGTGCGCTCGGGCATCCTGGCGGTGCCGGCAGGCCAGACCGAGGCGGCGCTGTCGCTGGGCCTGAGCCGCGCCAAGACGCTACGGCTGGTGATCATGCCCCAGGCCCTGCGGGTCATCATACCGCCGCTGACCAGCCAGTACCTGAACCTGACCAAGAACTCCTCGCTGGCCGTGGCCA